>NZ_JBCLVH010000007.1:111053-178958 GCF_039548255.1 Lentibacillus songyuanensis | reverse complement strand
TGCCTTTTTTTCCTTTGAAAGCCCGTTATTAGTTAAATTTTTTATTGGTTTTCTCTTGACTTATCACCACAAGTCTTTAAAAACATAATATTCTGATATACAAGATGGAAAGCTTCTCTCATCATTTTATTTGCATCCACGTTTGTTATACAGGATGCAAATCCGTTATTTTACCAGCCTTGATAACTTGTCCTGGCAAGCTGTGTCCCAACATTTTTTCCAAATGCTTGGCGGTTGCAATCAGTCGATCAAGATCTGTTTTTACATGATAATCCATAAAGACGAGCATATGAACAAGGTCCTCCGTGCAAATGTTTCCTGTGGCACCCGGAGCGAATGGACAGCCGCCCAGACCACCCAGTGAAGCATCAAATCGTTTCACACCTGCTCGGATTCCTTCCACCACATTCGCAAGTCCCATGCCGCGCGTGTTATGAAAATGCAGCGTTAACGGCAAATTCGGCCAGCGATCCAATACTATTTTACAAAGTTGAAAAACCTGTTTCGGCGTCGCCATCCCGGTCGTATCGGCAAGTGTAATCCCATCTGCTCCCAATTCCAGATAAGAATCAATTAGTGCCAGTACGCTGTCTTCGGCAATAGCACCTTCGAATGGACAGCCAAACGAGGTTGCTAATGTCCCATTAATGCTGATCCCAGTACCTGACAGGAAGCTCACAATATCTGCAAAACCGGAAAAAGACTCTTCCACTGTTTTACGCACATTCTTCCGGTTATGCGTTTCGCTGACGGAAACAACAAGGTTCACCTCGTCAACCTTACAGGCCGCAGCGCGTTCGGCACCTTTCACATTCGGGATCAAGGCGGTATACGTCACCCCGGGCTTGCGATCAATCCCCAGCATGACATCCTCTGCATCTCGCAATTTAGGGATAGCTTTCGGAGATACAAACGAGGTTGCCTCAATTTTATTAACTCCCGCGGCAGACAGTTGATTAATTAAATCAATTTTTTCTTTTGTCGGCAGGAACTGATCCTCTATTTGCAAACCGTCTCGTGTCACGACCTCTTGAATATCAATGCTCTCCATTCCCTCTCCCCCTTCTAGATAATCCCTTGCTCTTTTAACTGGGCAATTTTTTTATCATCATAGGCGAGCCAATTTTCCAACACTTCATCTGTGTGCTGTCCAAGATCTGGGCCAAGCCATTTTGTCTCCCCAGGTGTTTCGCTCATTTTCGGCACGACCCCAGGGATTTTCAGAGATTCTTTTTCGTTCAATTTAAAATCCTCAATCATTCCTCTGCTCAAGTAATGCGGGTCGTTTACAATATCTTTGATACTATAAATCGGCCCAGCGGGAACCTCTTTTTTATCAAGAATATCCAATGCCGTCTGCAAATCGACCGTTTTTGTCCAATTCTCAATTACTTCATCAAGAAAATCTGCCTCAGAAGCCCTGCCACTGTTCCGTTGAAAACGCGCTTCTTCCGCTAACTCAGGCCGTCCGACCGCTTCCATCAGACGTTTGAAAATAGCATCCCCATTCCCGCCGATCACGATATACTTTCCATCCTTACACTGGTATGTATTCGATGGTGCAATTCCTGGCAGCGACGATCCGGTCCGTTCCCTTATGGCACCAAGCTTATCAAATTCAGGCAATGCCCCTTCCATCAGACTGAACACGGCCTCATATAACGAAACATCAATCATTTGTCCTTTCCCCGTACCTTTTACATCGCGATGATACAGTGCCATCATCGCTCCCATTACCGAATACATCGCTGCAAGGGAATCTCCAAGGCTGATCCCAACCCTTACTGGCGGCTGATCCGGATATCCGGTAATATAGCGGAGCCCGCCAATCGACTCACCAACACTGCCAAAACCAGTTTTATCACGATACGGACCTGTTTGCCCATAACCGGAAACACGCACCATAACTAAACCGGGATTAATGGCGGACAATGTTTCATATCCCAAATTCCATTTTTCCATTGTGCCAGGTCTAAAGTTCTCGACAAGAATATCACATTCCTTCACGAGTGATTGAATGATTTCCTGTCCCGCTTCACTTTTTAAATTGACCGTAATTGATTTTTTATTTCTCGACTGTAATCGCCACCATAAGGATGTTCCTTCATAGATATGACGCCAATCTCTCAGTGGATCCCCTTTTCCAGGCGGTTCGACTTTTATAACATCGGCACCAAATTCTGCCATCAGCCTTCCAGCAAAAGGACCAGCAATCAGACTACCTAATTCCAGCACCTTCACACCCTCTAAACTCTGCCCCATCAGCCTTCCTCCTTTTTTGACAAGCAACAGCTATTGTTTCAGTATGTTTTCCTTAACCCCCGTTGCTAATTGGGTGATAAATCTAAATATTATGTATGGTGTTTTGTATTTTAACAGTTTGTATACAAATATGCAATAATTATTTAAAAATATCTGTTTTTTTACGAGCGAAATCATCTATTTGTATACAAACAAAACAATAGCATTTGCCGAACACCTTGTATTCCTATACAATACGGAAAAGAGGTGTTTGAAAAATGGATGCATACACATATATTAAAAAGGCGATTTTACACGGTGACTTCCGTCCAAAAATGCGTCTCACCGAAGAATTTTTAGCGAATGAATTACAAATAAGCCGCACACCGATCCGTGAGGCATTGAAACAATTGGAAGCGGAAGGGCTGACTGTCTCCATGAAAAGAGGGATTCGCGTCCGTCATTACACGAAAGAAGATATACAGCAAATATACGATGTCAGAACGCTTTTAGAAGGATATGCAGCTGCCCAGGCCTCGATTCACCGAACTGATTTAGATATACAGGCATTGGAGACTGCCAATGAATCCTACAAACAGGTAATTCATGATCACTTTCATACCGGCCAGTCAACCATTGAGGACATTTTAGACATCAACCGCAACTTTCACGACTGCGTAATACAAGCTTCCAAGAATCAGCATATTTATTCCCACATAGCCAAAGTGGTCGTCCTGCCGTTGATATTCCGTTCTTTTTATTGGTTTAATGAAAAACAAATGCACCAATCCTTGGACAGTCACAATACGATCCTTCAAGCAATTCAGGAACAAGACATCGAACGTGCGCGCGTCGCGATGCATGAGCATATATACCATGGCAGGGATCAAGTATTATTTCATATCGGTGATATTGAAGAAGATTATTCGATCTCTGAGAAAATGAAGTGAGGATTTACTGACCTGCTTGTTATTGAAGTGAATGTTTTGTTCGGTGGTCTGCATTTGAGTAAAAGTAAAATGGGGCTTAGTCAAAGCCACTAAAAACAAGCGTGGTAGCCTTCATCATGAATGGATGAAGAATACCACGCTGTTTTTATGCTCATGACACGTTCACACTACCCTTTTCGGTCTCTTTGGATCGTATGAATAGGAATATATCTTTTCGCGTTTATTAACCCTTTATCCGGAAAAAATCAACATCTTCTCCCGCCCTTCATCCAAATACATATCAAACAGATAAACCCCTTCCACCAATTCCTCTGGCGCGCAAGGCACCTTTATCCGCTCAGACAATTCCCTCACCGACAAAAGCTTCCCGTTCTGCTCATACTGTTCCTTCAACAGCAAAAACACGAGGTTCTTCATTATTCTCCGTCCCTTCCCCAGTTAAATTACAAAATCGTCCATATGGTTTATCAAAGGCAAGCTCGATCGTTCCAGTTGGACCATTGCGCTGTTTCGCTAAAATAACCTCCATCCGGCTTTGTCCGACCGTTTCCCGGCTGTAATAATCATCCCGATACAGGAAAGAAATCACATCGGCATCCTGTTCGATATTTCCGGATTCTCGCAGATCGGACATGAGCGGCCGTTTATTCTGCCGTGATTCCACCCCTCTGGAAAGCTGGGACAGCAGCACAATCGGAACATCCAGTTCCACTGCCAGCAGCTTTAATTCACGAGTCATCACGCCAATTTCCAAATCACGTCTGGCTTGTACATCTGCTGGGGTGATCAACTGCAAATAATCAATTAACACAACATGCCGTTCATTGGGATGGTCGATTATCTGTTTACGAATTGCCCCGCGCATCTCTGAAATCGTCCGCAGCTTGTCGTACAGCTTAAGTTTCCAACGGGAAATCTCTCCAATCGCGTGTAGCGCACGGTCATAATCGTCTTCGTTAAACGCCATCGTACGCCACTTTTGACCATTGATTCTGCCAACCGAGGAAACCATCCGCTGCAATAATTGCTTCGTCCCCATCTCCAGGCTAAATAAAATGGATGATCCCCCATTTTTCGCATGATTGGCCGCCAGGTTGAGTGCAAATGCTGTTTTCCCAACGGACGGTCGAGCCGCAACAATTACCAACTACCCGCGCTGCAGCCCACCAGTCATGCCATCCAAATCGGTAAACGAGGTGGCAAACCCTGCTTGCTCCTCCGTTGGAAAACACATCTCCTCGGTGATTTTCAGCAAATGATCATATGTTGTTTTTTCCAGATTGTTGACCCCGATCTCCCGGTACGCTTGCAGGCTGCTGATTAACGTATCCAGTTCCGCTTCTGAGGGATGTTCAGCAAAGGAAAGTGCTAACTTTTGGGCCATTCGATTTCGGTAGGCCGCAAAAATTAGCTGTTCATGATGTTTCAGGCTTTGCGTACTGGCAACAGATTCGGCCATCGCTAGTAAATATGTCGTCCCGCCAATCTCGGTAATCGCATTTCCCAAATGGGTTGTCAGCGTAACCATATCAATAAACTTGCCTTGGCTTGCAACCTGTTTCATCGCCTGAAAGATTCGTTGATGACGATGATCGGTAAAATGCTCCGGCTTTACAGACAACTCGTGAACTAATGTTCCATCCAGCAACACACTTCCCAATACGGAGGTTTCCGCCTCAATATTCGCTGTTCGTGTCATATGCCTTCTCCTTTAACAACGTGATCATTGCTTGATGAAATCGTTGTTTAACCTCTGTAGGTACCATTGCTGCTTCCGCCCGCCATAGACAAAGGTTTTCCAAGTGGTTATTATGCTCAGCAGGGTAAGCAGCGATTTCGGCAAGCGTTGGCGGGTAGGTATGACTCGCTGCATAGGCAGATGCTTTTTCATCACCAGAGCATGATCCATCTTCTGTAATTCCGGCAACAGGATAGCGGCCTTTCGTTTGGAAATCACAAAGTTTGGATAAATATCTTTAATCGTTTGCAACGTCTCAATCGCTTCTTGCTGATTCATAGTCCTGCCTCCCTTCGCAACTCATCAAACAAGGACTCACTAGTTGCTTGCTGCTGTTGCTTGTATGAGCCCGTTCCTTTGCTCCAGCCGCTGTCTTTACGCTTTTGATACGTGAGGCAATCATCAATTGTGCGTACATTTGCTGCCTGCCATTCCAGTAAAATTTTCTCCAGGTAACCAAACGTTTTACCGTTATGCTTGGCCGTCCGATTGATCGCTTCCGTCAATAGCCCTTCCCCCACTTTCTGATGCCACTGCCATAATTCACGTTTCGTAATGGGGCTCAGATCGCCTATATTTTCTTCATACGTCATTAAAATTTTCCCGTACGCGCTCCTATCCTGTCTTTTTTTGTTTTGTTTATGTTTACGTTTATGTATGGGCAAGTGGTGGTCCGGCAATCGGTCAAGTGATGAGTCAAGTAATCGGTAAGGCAATGGGTCAAGCCGTGATGCTGGCTGTCTATTTGGGGATAGACCTTCTTCTAACGATTTGTCGAATTCCATAGTTTTAGCTTTCATCATTTGTTCATCCATTGGGTTTTCCGGTATAGCCTTGAACGACTCGGAATGCGCGGCACCTATCTCTGTTTCAGCCACATTGTTTTCGAGATTTCTTCGTGTTTCCGCCATTGCTATCGGTGTGTTGCCCGTGGACGATTGATCGATTTCATCAGGCAATGGCTCCGATGTAGTTGCATCGTCATCATCAACCAAGGAAATCATCTCGTAACTCGGGGCCTTTCCTTTACACCCTTTTTCACAATGGATTAACGCATGCTCGATCAGCTTATTACGCGCATCCAACACCCCTTGTTTCGATAGACCAGCAAGCTGCCCCGCAATCGCATTGGAAACATTGAACCGCCGCTTCCATTTCGCCTTATTGTTAATACTCATCAACGCATACCATAATGAAATCGCCCCAGCAGGCAATTTCGTTTCAAATAAAAAGTCACGAAAGGCATTCAGTTCTTTGATATAATTCATGTCTTTTTCCTCCTTTGGAATCCCTTTTTGTGGAAGTTTCCCGTCTATTGAATTTATATTCTCTTAAATAGAGCGCATTGCTTTACATACACGCACAAGAAACCTGCACGTTTACGCATGCAGGTTGGCATTTGCCTGGTCTTGTATCCAACTGTCAATGGAATCCTTCGTAAACAAAATGCGGTTGCGCAGCTTCAAATGCGGGATCTGGTTTAATTTCACCATGCAATACACGGTATCGGTATGCACACCAAGATAAGCTGCCACCTCTTTAACAGTGATTGTGTGACGATCCAAGCATACCCCTCCTTTCGCGGGTGATCAGGAAATAAGGCAGGTGGAAAGCATCCGAATCAAACGGAAAGTACCTGCTTCTATTGTTATAATCGAATTTGGGTGTGGGAAAGGTGGCATGGGGTGGGGAGTTTTTTATTCTTTGTGGAATAATTTGATTGGTTTGTGATGGTTTAGGTAAAAGGATGATCTTAGAGGAAGGTTGTTTGCGTGGAATGTGAAATCGAACATGGCTACTGATAAGCAAAAAACCCCGGATGAATTTTCATCACTGGGCAAATGACATAACTTCTTTCCAATATTTCGTCCCCACCTGCTGACACAATTTTAAAGATAGATGTTGTCTCCCTAGGAATGATATCCAGGAAGTGGATCAAGCATTTAATCTCCATCGATATAAACGCTTGATATTTTATTTATTTCAAGTGTTATTTTTTTGCTGAAGCCATAAGAATAAATTTGTGATTAATTTAGATACAACAAATAATACAACATAAGCTATGAGCAATTGAAAATAGCTAAGGCCGTTGTGCATTTGAAAAAGATGCAATTGAACCATGATTGGTTTCAAGATAAATGCAAGCACAACAGAAAGTAACAGTTGATATAGGTAAAAGTTCTTTTTGTGATTCAATGTCCATTGGTATAAAAGCATAAAGCATACAGGCACCAAAGAGGCATCTAGGGAAAATGCAGTTAAAAGCGGAAACGAATGATATGGATAATTTATATAGCCCAGATCAATTTGAATCACATTCGTATAAGCAAACCAAATATGATAATTCAATCCGAAAAAACCAAGCAACAGCATCTTATCTTTATCGATAAAAAGAAATAAAACAATTAATGGAACAACTAACATTAATATTACTATCCAAAATTGCCAGTTCCCAAAAAAAGAAAAGGCTTTAAAATAGTCGATTTCCAACTGAGATACCTTTTCATGCATTGATCTAATTTTATTTAAAAGCTCTATCTGCTTTTCCTCCATATAACTAACCACCTGAATAAAAATTATTTATAGGTATTATTTCTTTTATTCGTTAGATTATGTGGCTTTTTTATGCAGTCGATGGAAATGAGGGAGTATTCGAAACGAGGGTTGGGACTAAGTCAGACCCTTGTCCGAATCTCAATAATGGTTTTTCAGTGAAAAGCAAACTGATAAGTTTCTATAGTGGACCAGCCATAAATTTCTTTTAATATATGCAATGGATGCACCAACATCATCCTACACTTTGTCCCAAGCGTTCTTCCTAATTTTAAGACTTTTTGCTTAATAGATTCTACTTCCGCTTCTTCGTATTCCTGTAATGCAAGCGAAACAACATCCGACTTTCTAGCATATAATGCGAAAAGCCTCAGGATTTGTCGTGAGTGCATAGACCTTACCACAAATCGTAGCTTTTGGCTTTTCTCCACACGATCTCGTTGGTAGATAAACCCATGGTCAGCCGTGATTAGCATGTTTGCTGCACTGACGGTATTTACCAGACGATTGACAAGGGCAAGGATATCATCCATCGCTTCTTCTACCGCTTGAAACACTTCCATTTCCGTATCGGCATTATCGCCACGTGCATCGATTGTGTTGTGGTAAATATAAATCACTTTTTTCCCTTGTATCGTTTGCCGTAACTCGACCCCGCTTGATCCCCCGAATATCACAGTAGACTATTTATGTAAAGAAACGGCAATGGTTTCTTGGAACGGCTCAACGGAAACAGCCGCATGGCAGGTTCTGTCCGGTTCAACAGTCAAAGGTCGTATCTTTTACCCCGCGTATCGGATTCGAAACAGCTATCTATACCGAATGGGGGACCACTGATAAAGTAACGATCGACAATCTTCACTTTTTTCGGCAGCACCGGAAAGCAGCATCCTTTTTTCAATCGGTTAGCATGCCCTTCTTCCGTACATTTTCGATCGTTTGACACCCTTTCCCCATCGCACACAGCGACCATCCTATATACTAAATATCTCCTACGTCTTGACACTTATTTGGCTTGGACTTTCACTAACTAGCAAATAAATGCGCGCAGCCGGTTCTAAGTTGACCTTCCTTTGCATCCTCTCATTTTAATCATAAGGATAATTAAAAAGGAAATAGTAAAAGTAGAAAGAAAGTAACTGTTGTGGAAAGGACGATAAAACATGTTTGAAAAACGGACTGGCGAAGTACTTGCTGATTTGCTTATCGATTGGGGTGTGAATCATATCTACGGAATGCCCGGTAATTCCATTAATGAATTCATGGATGATTTACGCAAAAAAGAGGAGGAAATTAACTTTATTCAAATTCGGCATGAAGAAGTAGGTGCCCTTGCCGCATCGTCTTATGCCAAATTAACCGGGAAATTGGGTGTTTGTTTATCGATTGCTGGTCCTGGTGGCGTTCATTTGCTCAATGGATTATACGATGCTAAAAAAGATAGAGCCCCGGTGCTTGCGATTGTCGGACAAGTACCAACCGATATTGTCGGAACCGATGCCCATCAGGAAATCAACCTGGAACGGATGTTTGACGGGGTGGCGGTTTATAACAAGCGGGCAGAAAAGGCTACACATCTGCCAGATATGCTGAATGCAGCCATTCGGATGGCCTATACGCATCGGGGTGTATCGGTTTTAATCGTGCCGGATGATTTGTTCGCGGTAAAACAAAAGCATGACAATAAAAAACTTACCAATCGTACACTGGCTGCTCCAACGACAATCCCGCACCAGGGTAGATTAAATCATGCCGCCAAACTACTGGATGAGGCAAAGAAACCAGTCATTCTTGCGGGAAGAGGTGCTTATTACGCTAGGGAAGAATTACTAGCGTTTGCCGAGAAGATAAAAGCACCAATTGTATTAAGTTTGCTCGGAAAGGGAACCATTCCTGATTACCATCCCTTAAACCTGGGACAGCACGGGCAAATTGGTACAAAGCCGGCGTTTGAGGCGGTTATGGATACCGACTTGTTACTGCTCATCGGGACCAGTTTTCCGTATCGGGATTATTTGCCGGGTGATGTAAACGCTATTCAAATTGAGATTATGCAGGACAGGGTTGGCGCAATCTATCCGATTACCGAGGGGCTGTGTGGCGATACAAAAGAAATTTTACCAATGTTAACAGAGCGAATTGCGGAGAAGAAAAATACAGACTTCCTTGAAATGTACCAAGAAAAAATGAAGCGGTGGCATACCCATATGTACGAGGATAAAAATAAAAAGGATGCGATTCTTTATGGGCCGCAAGTAATCGGTGCGGTAGAAAAAAGTGTACACGATGATGCCGTCGTATCCTGTGATGTCGGTAATGTAACGGTGTGGACTGCTCGTTATTTCCACTTTACCAGACAACACTTCCTTCTTTCCGGTGGACTTGCCACGATCGGAATCGGACTGCCCGGGGCAATCGCTTCCCAGCTTGCCTATCCGAATAAACAAGTTATAGCTATCTGCGGGGATGGTGGCTTTGCCCAGGTGATGCAAGATTTTGTTACGGCGGTTAAATATGAATTGCCAATCAAGGTTGTCATATTGAACAACAGTATGATTGGGATGATTAAATATGAACAAGAAGCATCTGGTCATGTCAATCACGAAACGGATTTGGGGGCAATGGATTTTGCCGGATTTGCCAGAACTTGCGGTGGAGAAGGCTATCGTATTGAAAAAGGTGGGGATTTGGAATCAACGATGCAACAAGCGCTACATTCAACCAAACCGGCCATTATTGATGTGGTCACGAAAGATTTGGCACCATTGCCTGGAAAAATCACCTATGATCAGGCAGTAGCTTATGGGCGATTTTTAATGAAGAATTTCTTTTTAAATAAGAAAATCGAGTTTCCGGATATGGGAGATACAGTTCGCCGCCTGTTGTAAGGGGAGTACTGTCACTTTCTGAAGGAAGCATGCTATTCTTTTAGTTATTGCCACCAACCAAATCAAGAAGTACCCGCCTCTCCATAACAAATAGACGTGTCTGGGTTCGCGAAAAAGAGCCGAACCCGCACGTTTAAATATATGTCGAACTGTATACGATCAACGTAACGATCCTAAGCAGCGCCAAACAAGTGTCGACCAATACCCCCATAAGCATCCCTGACGTTACTCCCTACCACTTTATTAAAGCTGGAGATGAATCATCTGAAATCATAAAAGGGAGGGTAGATGATACAATGCTCCAAATAAATCTTTTTCAGATCCAATATCTGCCTTCTAATCTATATTTCCATAAACAGCATTCATGCTATCCAATATCAATATCACTTTTTTCCCACACCTTGCACAAAGTGACCCACCTCTCACATACAGTATATCAAATGGACGAAAACGTGGTAAAAGAGGTGAATATAATGGCCCGATATTATCGTTACAAACTGCCGCCATGGGCAAGGAATTGTCTGTTCATCTGTGAAAAATGCACCCTTCCCATCTTAATATTCCAATTAGTACGTACCCTGTTTTTCCCAACCACGCTGGATGTGTTCTTGTTGGGAGCACTTGTCGGGATATTTCTAGCCTTTTATTTAAAGTGGATTTAGTTTTCCGCTTCATCAGCGGTTTCTGTTTCCGTCTCTGAATCCGAAAACTCTAGCCATTTCCCGGCAAACAATAATTTGCGATAGGCACGCTGTAACTGTTGGACCATATCAACTTGAGCGGTTTCCGATGGGTTATTTCGATATTGACCGATCCGATCCATGTAATCCGTGGGATCTAATAAATAAATCGAAAGCAAATATAATTCAGCATTTGACAGTTGATTCTTCTTGGTGTAATCCGTAAAGCTGTGAAGCAAATCATCGACCGGATCGTCATAATCCGTTACAATCGTGTGATACATGGCTGCCAGATCACGTGTCGCATTATCATAATAGGCATGCTCCCAATTCGTAATGTAGGTCTGCTCCCCAAACAGACAATGGGAGAAATCGAGCTGACCATGGCACAAACAGGAACGCCACTCGGATTGTCCATTTACTTCATCGATAAATCGCTCCACCCGCTGATCCAGTTCCCGCATCACACTGTCCAAATCGCGATAATGGGTACAAACCAATAATTCCACAGGCGACATATAGCGGCTTTTCTCAAACAGCTCTACACATTCCAACAGCAGTTTACGGTTGGTCTGAAGTGTTTTCCGATAGGATGTGAAACTAGCAGTAATTTTTTCAGCATCCATGGTAAACGACTGTTGTGTTTTTGCATGGATATCACCAATTGTATGATACAGCCGCTTGATTTGCTCTTTTCTTCCCAGCTCCTTTTCTGATATCCAAGGGGTTAGATAGTAAAAAGAATAACTATCCGAACGGGACAACTCCCCTTGATTGGTCATATAAACGGGAAGGATTGACGAGATATGTTGTTGATATGCCTGATTGTAGACATTTTCCCATTGGGCAACCGCCTCACTTGTCAGCTGGCTTCTTTTTAAAGCATAAGCACGCTGGCCATCAAAAATTCGCAGCACGTTTTTCGTGATTTGCTCTTGTGAAACAACATGTATCGGATAAGACGCTAGGATTTGTCTTATATCTTTCATATTATCGAGCCACCTTTAAAAATAAATACCCCTTGAGAGACAAGGGGCATAACCAATTATTGCAGCTAATCCACTATTCTATGTTCAAAGCATTGTTCACCTTTTTTTGGTTGGAATATATAGAATTTGACCTTCTGAAACGGTGTCATCCTCCAGCCTGTTTTGTTTCATTAGTTGCATCGTGGTAATTTTATAACGGTCAGCAATGGTTTCTAAAGTATCCCTGTCCTGCACAATGCAAACACGCATACTGGAAAAGTGTTCTTCCTCATTACGAAACATGTCAGATAAATAACGGACATCTGCCGGTTGATTGCCATCTAATTCGGCATTTTCATTAATTTGCGGCCGTTCATGCGTTTGCTTGCTATCTGTGATTTCAGTTATCACTTCTGGACTGACAAGACTGGATGGATCCGCTTGACTTTCCCGGCTGCTTTCATCGACACTAAAATACTCCGGAGAATACGAGGCTTCGACGGATGGTTCAACGTCCGATTCCGCATACGGACTTTCCAATGTTGATGGGGAAACGCTTGATTCAACTTCTGGTTCAGGTTGTTTAAAAAACTCCGCAAAGCTTTGTGTCTTTTCATGTTTCCAGCGATCGGGCGAACTCGATGGCTCAGATAATGTTTCCGATTCCGTGGATAATATCGGCATATCCTGATGTTGCGAAGACTCTGAATCAAAAGGTGACTCCAGTTCTTGCGGCTCTTTTATATCGAAATCAAACGTATGATCATCATCCGCTTGGTAATCATATGCCGGTTCATCTCTCGGGCTCTCTTCTTGTTCACTAATACCATGAATGGCAATCGTTGAGGCAAAGGTAATTTGATTTTGCGTTGGTAATTCGTAATCAAACGAATTGATACTAACCGTTACATCCTCTAAATCTCCGACACGATAGGTAGGTACGGAAATTTCAACAGGAAACCGATGCGAGAATTCAGCCCCGCCTTCCACTAAGTCTTCCACCCGTTCCATATACCGCCGTGCATGATATTCTTCATCAAATTCAACCGTGTTGTTCTGTTCCTGATTTTGCCCATTCGCCTTTACATACTCCCCACGAAGCTCGATAACGCCTCTAATGGAAATATACTCATTAAAGGGTTGAATCGATATCTCTGGATCTAATGCGATTCCTCGTATCTCCTCAACTTCCTGTCCCTTTTCAAAATATAACGATTCATTCAGCTCAAAACTGAAAACAGCTTGATCATTTGACAAATGACTTCCTCCCTTCAACAAACTAACTCCTATCCCTTTAGCTCTGTCTTCTTCAATATATGAAGAGGAAAAGAAAGTTATGCCAAAAAATGAGATCACTGAAAAAGTATCTTTCATGATCGTTTGCAAGAAAGCAGTCTAAAACGTGCGGTTGCGGGGGCTTGAAACCGCAGGAGCAAACCCGAAACGTGCGGGAGCCATGCCAATACGTGCGGGAGCTATGCCAATACGTGCGAGAGCTACGCCAATACGTGCGAGAGCTACGCCAATACGTGCGGGAGCTACGCCGAAAGATATACCATACCAAGCTTAGCACACTTTAAAAATACAAAAAATCCGAGCGCATACAAATTCCATTGTTAGAAATTTGTATACGTTCGGATTCGTTAGTCACCGTCTCTTTGCTACTTTTCTATTTTCGAAAATGCGGTACGTACCGCTTGAATCGTCTTTTCAATATCTTCATCCGTATGGGCTGTTGACAAGAACACCCCTTCAAACTGTGATGGCGGCAGGAAGATTCCTTCTTCAATCATGGCTCGATAATATTGGGCAAAGTAATCCAGGTTAGAAAGATTTGCTGTTTCAAAATTAATTACCGGTTCATTGGTGAAGAACACACCAAACATGGAGCCGGCGCGATTAATATGCAACGGAATCGAATAATCGATCGCAGCTTGTTTATATCCTTCGATAAGCCGATCAATTTTTTGATTGAGTTGCTCATACGCTTCCTCGTTCATCGCCTGTAATGTTTCATACCCAGCGGTCATTGCCAACGGATTTCCGGACAACGTTCCAGCTTGATAGATGGTACCAGTTGGAGCGATGCGTTCCATAATTTCCTTCTTACCGCCAAATGCACCAACAGGTAGTCCACCGCCAATCACTTTTCCTAAACAAGTTAAATCCGGGGTGACGCCAAAATATCCCTGTGCACAATTATAATCAACCCTGAAACCGGTCATGACTTCATCAAAGATTAATAGTGTGCCATTGTCTTCCGTAATCGTGCGTAATTCATGTAGGAAATCTTCTTGTGGCGGTACAACCCCCATATTTCCTGATACAGGTTCCACGATAACAGCGGCTAATTCTTTCCCATAGTTGGCAAAAGCTAAGCGCACGCTCTCGATATCATTGTATGGAACGGTGATCGTATTGGCTGCGATCGATTCAGGGACACCTGGTGAATCCGGTAGTCCTAACGTAGCTACTCCAGATCCCGCCTTAATTAATAACGAATCCCCATGACCATGATAACAGCCTTCGAACTTCAGGATTTTATCTCTGCCTGTATAGCCTCTGGCAAGTCGTAGTGCACTCATCGTTGCCTCGGTACCGGAATTCACCATCCGCACCATTTCGATCGACGGTACCCGGTCCTTAACAAGCTGTGTTAATTTATTCTCCATGAGTGTTGCTGCACCAAAGCTTGTTCCTTTTGCAGCCGTTTCCTGTAGTCGTTTAACAACCCGATCATCTGCATGTCCTAAAATTAGCGGGCCCCAGCTGAGCACATAATCAATATACTCGTTCCCATCGATATCGGTTATTTTGGAGCCTTTTCCATGATCCATAAAAATCGGCGACATATCCACTGATTTAAAAGCCCGAACCGGCGAATTGACTCCGCCCGGCATTAATTCAACAGCATCCTCATACGCAGCGATTGATTTCTCAAAACTTTTCATGTTCGATCACCTCATTCTCAAAATTATGACCCGTCAATGATTATTCACTCAACCATTTTGCAACATCTTTGGAAAAATACGTAATAATTAAGTCACAACCAGCACGTTTCATAGATGTTAAGATTTCCATTACCAATTCCCGTTCATTAATCCAGCCATTTTGTGCTGCCGCTTTTACCATCGCGTACTCCCCACTAACATTATAGCCAACGAGCGGTGCATTACAGGTATTCTTCACATCTCGCACAATATCAAGGTAAGACATCGTCGGTTTGACAATCAGAAAATCCGCGCCTTCCTCGATGTCTGACTCTGCTTCACGTAATGCTTCCAAGCGATTGGCGGGATCCATTTGATACGTTTTTCGATCGCCAAACTGTGGCGTACTGTCGGCTGCATCACGAAATGGACCGTAGAAAGCAGAAGCATATTTCACCGCATACGACATAATTGGTACATTCTCAAAACCAGCTTCATCCAGCGCTTGGCGTATTGCTGCAACAAAGCCATCCATCATATTGGATGGTGCAATAATATCGGCTCCAGCTTTAGCTTGCGATACCGCCGTTTTCGAAAGCACGGCAAGTGATTCATCATTAGCAACTTCTTCCCCATGAATGACCCCACAATGACCGTGTGATGTGAACTCACATAAACATGTATCCGCTATGACAAGCAGTTCCGGCGCCTTATCTTTAATGGCTCGTGTCGCCTGCTGGACAATCCCTTCATCGACAAACGCTCCTGTTCCAACCTCATCTTTTTCATTCGGAACACCAAAAAGGATAACTGCTTTAATGCCTAATGACTGCAGCTCGTTTATCTCCTCATCTAAATAATCCAATGAAATTTGAAACACCCCAGGCATCGAAGGCACCTCATTTTTCACCTTTGTTCCTTCTACAACAAACAATGGATAAATTAAATCATTTTTGTTTACTTGATTTTCTCGCACTAAATCACGCATCACTTGTGATGAACGTAAGCGGCGATGCCGTTTAAAATGTAACGTATCAGACATAATACATTATCCTTTCTTAGGAAATATAATCGCAAGTTATTTTGATCATCTCTTCCACCGTAAAGACTTCCGGTGTGATCGTATTTGTAAAACCAGCCGACTTGGCAGCTTGTTCCGTTGTTGTTCCAATACAGGCTACAGGAATGTGTTTAATGGAATCGATGGTGCCTGTATGCATCTCTATAAATGCCCCCACAGTTGAAGGGCTTGTAAACGTGATAAAGTCAAAGGCATTCGTTTCGATCAGCTGATTTAACCGATCCTTGACTGCCAAATTAAACCCGGTTTCATAGACTTCGATAGTATCAAATGAAATCTGATGTGCTGCCAATTGTTCCGGTAACACGGTTCGTGAACGATTTCCCCTGACAAGCAAAACCGGATCAACAGATGAATACCTGGCTAAAAATTCTTCAGCCATACGATCAGCATTATAAATGGATGGAATAAAATCGGCGGTATATCCATATTTCTGTAATACAGCCGCTGTTTTATGTCCGACCACAGCTAATTTAGCGGAAAGCCCCATGTCGGTTCGAATGTTTTCATCCATCAGTTGAAAAAAACAATCGACACCATTTGCGCTCGTAAAAAAAATCCAGCGGTAGGCAGATAACTGATTCCATATTACGTGGTGTGCTGCTTTTCGCTTACAGGAAAGGCTTAACAGCGGTGCCACAACCGGTTCACCGCCATGTTGTATCACGATATCAACCAATTTTCCCGCCTGTTTTTCTTCTCTCGTAATAAGAATTCGCGCACCATGTAAGGATGCCTCCATTACTTGTCAAGCTCCTCTTTGACATCGTCAACAATATCTTTCGCACCGCGCTGAATTAATCGTTCCGCTGCTTCTTTTCCTACCAAAGCAGGATCTGTACCGCGAATCGTTTCTTTTAAGACGGTTTTGCCGTCAGAAGTAGCTACTAATGCTGTTAAGATTACCTCAGCGTCCTCCAAATGGGCGTGACCTGCAATCGGGATTTGACATCCGCCTTCCAACAGATGTAAAAAGGTTCGCTCGGCGGTGACTGTTTTATTCGTATATGCGTCATTTAGCCGCTGAAGCATTTCCCGAATCTCCTGATCGTCCTCCCGACACTCAATCGCAAGTGCACCTTGGCCTACTGCAGGCACACACATATCTGGCTCCAAATACTCGGTAATCAGGTCCTCGCTCCAGCCCATACGTTTTAACCCGGCCGTTGCCAGGATGATGGCGTCATAATCCTCTTCTTCCAGTTTACGAAGACGCGTCTCAATATTTCCCCGAATGGATTTAATCGTCACATCTGGTCTAGCTGCCAAGACTTGTGCAGCCCGGCGCAGACTGCTTGTTCCAACGATGGCTCCTGACGGCAATTCGTGCAATGCAACATGGTTTTTGGCAATATACGCATCGCGATGATCCTCCCGTACAGGGATAGAGCCAATCACCAATTTTTCCGGAAGAACTGCTGGCATATCCTTCATGCTGTGGACCGCAAAATCAATTTCGCCATCATACATGGCCTGTTCAATTTCCTTGACGAACAAACCCTTTCCGCCAACTTTTGATAACGTGACATCCTGAATGCGATCACCTTTTGTAACAATTTTCTTCAGTTCAAATTCATTTTTTACACCCATTTTTTTCAATTGGTCAATGACCCATTCTGTCTGTGTCAATGCCAGATTGCTTTTTCTAGATCCGACGACAATTTTACGCAATATGTTTCCCTCCAACTAGCCAAAATGGAAATTTGATAACATGCTTGATAAAAAGAAATTTATTAATAAAATCAAAAATGCTGCTGCATTATAAACGGAGATAACCTTTCCCTGATAGCCTTTTAGCAGCCGTAAAAGTAACGATACAATATACGCTGCCAAAACAAGCAGCGAACCAATTGTTTTTAAGTCAAACCAATAAAATTCCGCATTCGCTACATGCGCCCAGACAACACCCAAAATAATCGCGATCATCAGCAGTGGTACACCAATGGTAATTGCCATAAAGGAATACACATCAAGCTGACGAAGATCTCCTAACCGCCACATCCATTTAATGCCTTTCTTACGCTTTAATAACTGATATTGAACAAGATACATCATCGATAACAAAAAAGAAATGGTGAAAAAGCCATATGAGATGATTGCTAAGGCAATATGGGTAACCAAAAGTTCATTGACCAATTGTACCCCGCGCTGCGGCATTGCTTCCTGCGTTTTTGCTGATATATATAATAGCAAAATAAAAAATCCAAATACATTCGTAAAAAACACAATAAATGGAATGGGAAAAAAACGGCCAATGATCAACGAAAAAGTGGTAAGCACCCAAGCGTAAAAGAACAGACTATCATGGATCGTGAAGACTGGCAATGCAGCATTAAATAATATTTCCGTTAATAGAAATGCGGTCTGGATAGCCCAAACCATACTAAGTAACCAGAAGGCAGCTTTATTGACCCTCCGGTTACGTTGTATAAAATCAATAAAGTATCCGACTAAACTCAGACCGTAAATACATAGAACGATTTCGTAAAGCCATTTTGATTCCATCATACAAAATGTCCCTTCACCCTACTGAACGTTGACATTTTCCAATTTTCGGGGGGATACATTATTCATTTGCTCGGCTTTTATATGCTTCTTTGCCTGCTCCTGTTGCTCAGCCTCTACCTCTGCGTTAATCCCAAAGATATCTATAAATAAAGCTAATGAATCAGCGGCATTATCAGATGCAGCCAATTCTTTTGCCTGGGTAACAGGTTCTTTTAGTAATTGATTAATGATGCTCTTTGTGTGTTTACTTAATACCTTTTTCTCGCGAGCTGTCAGATCCGGCATCTTTCGCTCAATGCTGTTCATGGTCTCTGCCTGAATGGCCAGCGCCTTTTTACGTAATGCTGTGATAACCGGAACAACACCCAACGTTTGCAGCCATTCATTGAATAGGACGATTTCAGCTTCCAAGCCTATTTCAATCGATTCAGCTGCTTTTTGCCTTGCTGCCAGGTTCGCATCAACAATGTGTTGTAAATCATCAATATCATATAAAAACACGCTATCCAACTCACTAATTTTTGGGTCAATATCCCGTGGAACGGCAATATCTACCAAAAAGAGCGGACTGCCTTTGCGCTTTTTCTGGATTGGTTCCAGATCTTCCTTTGTTAACACAAAGGAGTCAGACCCTGTTGAACTGATCAGAATATCTGCATGTTGGATAACTTGAGGCAATTTCTCTAACGTTTGCGCTTTTGCTTGAAATTCCTTTGCCAATGATTGCGCCTTTTCCAAGGTGCGATTAATAACGGTTATTTCTGATACTCCTGAGCCATGCAGGTTTTTAGCAGCTAACTCACCCATTTTTCCGGCACCAAGAATAACGACATGCTTCTGGTTGAGATCACCAAATATTTTCTTTGCTAATTCAACTGCAGCGTAGCTAACCGAGACAGCCTGTTCGCCAATTGTTGTTTCTTTATGTGCACGTTTAGCAAACGTAATCGCTTGTTTAAATAATTCATTAAAAATCGTTCCAGTTGTTCCTTCCTGCTGGGCAATCTGAAATGCTTGTTTCACCTGTCCCAGGATTTGCGTCTCTCCCAATACCATGGAATCAAGTCCTGATGCCACCCGAAACAGATGTTCAATCGCCCCGTCGGCTTCCGCAATTTGTAAATAGGAAGTAAATACTTCTTTATCCACCTGAAACCAATCCGATAAAAACTGTTTAATGTAGTAGCGTCCTGTATGCACTTGATCAACCACTGCATATATTTCCGTACGATTGCAGGTCGATACAATAACATTCTCCAGAATACTTTTCTGGCCCTTTAGTGTTTGCATCGCTAGGACAATATCCTTTTCTTGAAAGGTCAGTTTTTCCCTGATTTCTACTGGGGCTGATTTGTAATTTAAGCCTACTTTAAGTATATGCACGTTGTTTACCCCCATAAAGCTGTTATATCCCGATAATAATTATAGTATTATTTCAATGCTACCGTTTATTATACCACGAATACGGTTCATTATTTTTGGGAAATGTGAACAGAATATGAAACCATATCATTGAATAAACCGTATTAGAAATTGAACTCGTTTGTACTCTATCACAACCATATGCGAGAAGCAAGAAATCAATTCAGCCACTATTTGAAAGGAAGCAATTCACATGAAAAAACAACACGCTTTTGCCGGATATTTGCTTATCGGTCTTGGCGCCTACTTCTTCATGCGTGAATTAGAGGTACCGTTCCTAAGTGATTTCAATTCCTGGCCAACTATGTTAATGATTATTGGATTGGCATTGCTCATTCATAGCTACAGTTCGAGAGATTATCAGCATTTATTCACAGGGACCCTTCTTTTGGGGTTTGGTATCCATTGGCATGGAACCAGTCACTACGACTTTTGGGTGAACCATTGGGCCGTTTATCCGCTCATTATCGGTATTGCGTTTGTTGTCCGGTCGTTACGCACAAAAAGAGGTTTTTTGCTTGGTATACTGCTTGTTATTGTATCCCTTTTATTTATCTTCCCGATCCAGCTGCCGAAATGGCTCAATTGGGTATATACCGGGCAAGATTACATGGAACGTTTTTGGCCAATTCT
Organism: Lentibacillus songyuanensis; assembly: GCF_039548255.1. NCBI lineage: Bacteria > Bacillati > Bacillota > Bacilli > Caryophanales > Bacillaceae > Lentibacillus > Lentibacillus songyuanensis. The sequence goes on along the minus strand of NZ_JBCLVH010000007.1, from coordinate 158,366 downwards.
TATTATCATTATTGGAGTTTATCTGTTGCGGAGAAAGAAATGAGGCAGGATTAAAAGTTTATTGGTTATAGAGAAATCTTTGATGTTAATTACACATAAACTGCGGCGTAAGGGATTATTGCTTTTGTAGCGTAAAACACTATACTAGCGAATGGAATACATGCCCTTCATAACGTCAATGAAGCCACGAAGACGAAAAAATTCACCGCTTTCGTGGCCTCATCGCTTTCATGAGATCACGAAGGCAAGAAAAATCACCGTGTTCGTAGCTTCATTGCTTGGATGAAGTCACTTTTCCTGAAATTTCAGCTTCATTCCGGGCCTCATAACGTCGATGAAGCCACTTTGTCCGGAATTTCAGCTTCGTTCCGACCCTCAAGCAGCCAAGTCGCTAGCTGGACGATGGAGCATCAGCACGCGTTATTGAAAATCAACAGATCCCTACGTCGCATTTTATAGCAACTGCGTATGACATTTAACCTAAAAAATTTTTCTAAACTCTCCATCCTGTTCGTTCGTCCTTAGTGTAGAAAGTATTCGTTATTGTCCCAGCCACAGTTTTTTGTGTAAGGTTAACGCCGTTAGGGATTAAAGATACGATCTCAGTACTCCCCATGCCTCGTCCTTGCCTTCACCTGTTTCAGCGGAAAATGGCAGGACGATATCCTCTGCTTCCACTTGCAGCGTTTCCCTGGTTCGCTTCAAATAAGCTGCACGTTTCCCTTTTGGAATTTTATCAAGCTTGGTCGCAATAACGATAACTGGAAGCTCAAAGTATTTTATAAAGTCATACATTTGTACATCATCTTTCGTCGGTGCATGCCTAATATCTGTGATGAGCAGCACTGCCTTTAACGTGTCACGGGTTTGAAAGTATTCTTCCATCATCTGACCCCATTTTTCCCGCTCTTTCTTGGAAACCTTGGCATACCCATAGCCTGGAACGTCCACAAAGTAAAATAAATCATTAATTTTATAAAAGTTTAATGTCTGTGTTTTCCCTGGCTTTGACGAGGTCCTGGCCAGATTTTTACGAGCAATCAGCTTATTAATAAACGATGATTTGCCCACATTGGAACGACCAGCCAGCGCAATTTCCGGGAGCTGGTCGTTCGGGTATTGTTTTTGACTGACAGCACTAATGATAATTTCAGCGTTTGTTACTTTCATTGTTTTCCCCCACAAGCGCATGCTTTAATACTTGATCCAAGTGTCCTACAGGGATAAATGTTAAATCATTGCGGACACTTTCCGGTATATCCTCTATATCTTTTTTATTATCTTCCGGAATAATGATCGTAGTGATGCCGGCTCGATGCGCACTTAATGATTTTTCTTTGAGACCGCCGATTGGCAAAACACGTCCCCTCAAGGTAATTTCCCCTGTCATTGCTACTTCTTTCTTAACAGCTCTGCCGGATAATGCTGAAACAAGCGCGGTAGCCATGGTAATCCCGGCTGAAGGACCATCTTTCGGGGTTGCTCCTTCAGGGACATGGATATGAATATCGTATTTTTCATAGAAGTCAGGTTCAATTCCCAGTTCTTCGGCGCGTGAACGGATATAACTAAATGCTGCCTGGGCAGACTCCTGCATTACATCACCTAATTTCCCGGTTAGGGTCAATTTTCCTTTGCCTGGGTAATGAGATACCTCAATCGACAACGTATCTCCACCTGCTGTTGTGTACGCGAGACCCGTTGCAGCACCAACCTGATCCTCTTTCTCCATTTGTCCGTAACGAAAGATTGGCTTTCCCAGTATGTCCTCCATGTTCTTTTCGGTTACCACCACCCGCTTCTTATCCGCTGAAATAATCCGTTTGGCGGCCTTTCTGCAAAGTTTAGCAATTTGCCGTTCCAATCCTCTGACACCTGCTTCACGGGTATATTGGCGAATCAATTTAAGCAGGGCATCATCACGGATTTGCAGGTTCCCTTTTTTTAACCCATTTTCCTTCATTTGTTTTGGTACTAAGTGTCGCTTCGCAATATGGAGTTTTTCTATCTCTGTATAGCCTGCGATAGAAATAAGCTCCATTCGATCCAGTAATGGTCCAGGTATGTTATTTACGTAATTGGCTGTTGCAATAAACAGTACATTCGATAAATCATACGTTTCTTCAATAAAATGATCGCTAAAATTACTATTTTGTTCCGGATCAAGCACCTCCAGCATCGCTGAAGATGGATCGCCGCGAAAATCATTGGACATCTTATCAATTTCATCCAATAGAAATACGGGGTTTGTAGTTTCCGCTTTTTTCATTCCTTGAATAATTCTTCCAGGCATGGCACCAATGTATGTCCGGCGGTGTCCTCTAATTTCTGCTTCATCACGAATTCCACCAAGGGAAATACGCACAAAATTCCGGTTAACAGAAGCGGCAATCGATTTGGCCAATGATGTTTTTCCAACTCCGGGCGGGCCAACCAGACATAAAATCGGTCCCTTAATCGATTGGGTCAGTTTTTGCACAGCCAAATATTCCAATATCCGTTCCTTTACTTTATCAAGCCCGTAATGATCCCGATCCAATACATATTGTGCTTTCTCGATTTCAATCGTGTCCTCCGTTTTTTTCGTCCACGGCAATGCAAGCAGCCATTCCAGATAATTTCGGATAACGGAGCTTTCCGCAGAGCTTTGGGGCACTTGTTCATATCGGCCAAGCTCCTTTAAGGCAACTTCTTTTATCCGATCGGGCATCCCGGCGTTTTCAATACTTTCCTGTAACTGACCTATTTCTCCGGTTTTGCCATCCTTTTCACCAAGTTCATTTTGGATTGCCTTTAACTGTTCCCGTAAATAGTATTCTTTTTGGGTCTTTTCCATGGATGTTTTTACCCGCTGGCCAATTTTTTTCTCCAAATCAAGCACTTTTTTCTCGTTGGAAATGAGTTTGATTAAATACTGCAGGCGACTTTTTACATCCTCCATTTCCAATATTTCTTGTTTATCCTTTAATTTCAGGGATAAATGTGATGCAATAATATCCGCAAGACGACCGGGTTCATCAATATCAGAAACCGTTGCAAACGTTTCTTTGGTTATTTTTCGAGAGACTTTCGTGTATTGCTCAAATTGTTCCAGCAATGACCGCATTAAGGCCTCTTCTTCATGTGTGTTATGACTTATAACCTCTAACGGATTTATTTCCACTAAAAATTCATCTTTTTCTTCTATAAAACGGACGATTTCAGCCCGGTACAACCCTTCAACAAGCACACGAATCGTGCCATTAGGCAGTTTCAACATTTGATTTACTTTAGCAGCTGTACCAACACGATAAATATCATCGGGTTCCGGGCTATCCACACTTACCTTCTTTTGGGCAGCAAGAAATATCGTCTGATCATCCATCATTGCCTTTTCCAATGCTGCAACAGATTTATCTCGTCCAACATCAAGGTGTAACACCATTGACGGAAAAACAAGTAATCCGCGTAATGGGAGGAGGGGAAGTTGGTTCGTATCGTTTGTCATGTTATGTACCTCCATAGGTTCTTAAGTTATTCTATGTCTTTCCTTTATCTTCTAAATTCTATAGAAAACTCATCCATTTGTAAACGCATTTGTGTGTATTCAAGTTTTGTGAACTGTATTTAGTATTGCCGTTAGAAAAACAAACATACGAAAGAGCAGAGGCTAAATGAGATATAGTCTGGCCCTGCAAATTGTATCGTTCACCTGTGCAAAACAGCGGTTTTCACCGAACTTAGAAGTAAAGGAAACATGCTATTCAAGTAAAAACATGCTTGAGAGCAGCATACCCTCGGGTCGATGTTTTCTCATTTTCGGTTGATGCCCACGCGCCTCGGTCGATATTTTCTCGTTTTCGGTTGATACTCGTGCTCTTCGGTCGATGTTTTTTCCTTTTCGGTTGATGCCCATGCGCTTCGGTTGATGTTTTCTCGTTTTCGGTTGATGTCCACGCGCTTCGGTTGATGTTTCTTCCTTTTTGGTTGATGTCCACGCGCTTCGGTTGATGTTTTCTCCTTTTCGGTTGATGCTCACACGCCTCGGTCGATATTTCTTCCTCTTCGGTCGATGTTTTCTCCTTTTCGGTCGATGCCCACTCGCTTCGGTCGATGTTTTCTCCTTTTCGGTTGATGCCCACTCGCTTAGGTTGATGTTTTCTCGTTTTCGGTTGATGCCCACGCGCTTCGGTCGATATTTCTTCATTTTCGGTTGATATTCACGCTCTTCGACTGATCTTCGCACTCCTGGGGCGATGTTTCATCATATCAAGTTGATGCGCCATTTCTAGTTTCAGGTTTTACCTCTACAGGATCGATCGAACGCCCTTAGCCGAACTCCCTTGTTGTGATGTGGAATTTATATACACGCTTAATTTAAAAAAGACCAGCCAAAAGCCGTCAGTCTACCTTATAATAATCATCATAAAGGAGACAACGAACTTAAGGCCAGCCTCAGACTTACTAGGGACTTATAGGATTCGATCCTGTGACTCGCTGTACAAGTTAGGCACTTTCTTTAGGAAGCTTTTCATTTCCCTGGGTAACCGTGCCATCTCGGAATACAAGTTTTGGACTACCATTTTCCTCTGATACGGTTTCTTTGGTAATCACACAGCGTTCGATATCCTCCCGTGAAGGAAGTTCAAACATCACATCAAGCATGATTCCTTCAATAATGGATCGAAGTCCTCGAGCACCTGTTTTTCGCTCGATCGCACTTTTAGAAATTTCGAGGAGAGCCTCCTCTTCGAATTCCAATTCGACATCATCCATTTGGAATAACTTCTCATATTGCTTGACGAGCGCATTTTTTGGCTTCGTTAAAATTTCCACGAGCGCATCCTCGTCTAATGGTTCCAACGCACCGATTACAGGAAGTCGGCCGATAAATTCCGGGATAAGTCCATAGCGCAATAAATCCTCTGGTAACACTTTGGATAATAGTTCTCCCACTTCCAGATCGGCTTGTTTTTCATTCGCCCCGAATCCAATGACTTTTTTACCAAGTCGGCGTTTAATAATTTGATCAATACCATCAAATGCGCCGCCGCAAATGAACAATACATTTGTTGTATCGATTTGAATAAACTCCTGATGTGGATGCTTTCGACCACCTTGAGGAGGAACACTAGCCACGGTTCCTTCCAATATTTTCAATAGTGCCTGTTGGACACCTTCGCCTGAAACATCGCGGGTAATCGATGGGTTCTCGGATTTGCGGGCCACCTTGTCAATCTCATCAATATAGATTATGCCCTTCTCTGCCTTCTCCACATCATAATCAGCAGCCTGAATTAATTTTAATAAAATATTTTCAACATCTTCCCCGACATAGCCGGCTTCGGTTAACGAGGTCGCATCCGCAATCGCAAATGGTACGTTCAATATTCGTGCCAACGTTTGCGCGAGTAATGTTTTACCACTGCCTGTAGGCCCTAGCATCGCAATGTTACTTTTGGAAAGTTCTACATCATCTGCACTTTTAGGTGCGTTAATACGTTTATAGTGGTTGTAAACAGCTACTGACAAGTTCTTTTTCGCCTTTTCTTGTCCGATTACATAATCATCAAGAATTTCGCAGATTTCTTTTGGTTTTGGTACTTCCTTAAACTCTGTTTCTTCCTCGGTACCAAGTTCCTCTTCCACAATTTCTGTACAAAGATCAATACATTCATCACATATATAAACACCAGGTCCAGCCACTAACTTCCGAACTTGATCCTGACTCTTCCCACAAAATGAACATTTTAATTGGCCTTTTTCTTCGTTAAATTTAAACATTTCATTTTCACCCCTAAAATTCACTTCACTTTTCTACTATGATAATTACATTTCCATTTCCAACTTTATAGCCATCATATCAGATCGCTCCTGGAAAACAAAACAATACACTTTACAGGCTAACAGCTAGATCTTATTTCTATCTATATTTTTTTATTATGGAGAAATTAATAAAAAAGTCAAATCATAACTATCGCTAGTATATGTTCCTCTGCCTATAAAAAGTAGCAATTAGCAAAACAAGACACGAATCATTCGCGCCTTGTTTAGTATTTACCGTCTTCAGTTGTAATTAAACCCATTCTCATAAATTATTTATTTGGTTGTACTGTTATCCACCAAGAAATCAATCGCCTTTTTAAACTTCAAATCTTCTTTAATGGCATCGGTATTTCCGCCAAGCATTTGTTTTAGTTGATCAACTTCTGTACCGTATGTGGATGCCATGTTTTCCAGTTCAGCATCTGCATCTGCGTCCGTTATTTCCAATCCTTCTTGCTCAAAAATAGCATCGAGAACAAGATTCGTTTTCACACGCTTTCCTGCATCTTCTTTCATTTGATCACGCAACGCTGCTTCGTCTTGTCCGGAGAACTGCTGGTACATTTCCATTGTCATCCCTTGCATTTGCAGGCGCTGTTCAAATTCTTTTACCATGCGGTCCAGTTCCGTGTCGACCATTACAGATGGCACGTCTACCTGTGCATTATCGGAAGCCTGTGTAATTAACGATTCACGCGTTTGATTTTCCGCATTTTGTTTCTTTTGTGCTTCCAATTCTTCTTTTTTCTTTGTTTTCAATTCGTCAAGCGTTTCGACTTCTTCATCGACATCTTTAGCGAATTCATCATCCAGCTCTGGTAGTTCTTTTGTTTTAATTTCGTGGATTTTGACGTTAAATGTCGCTTCTTTACCAGCTAATTCTTCTGCATGATAATCCTCCGGGAAGGTAACACTAACCTCTGTGTCTTCACCAGCTGTTTTACCAATCAGTTCATCTTCAAATCCAGGGATAAATTGACCCGAACCGATTTCAAGTGAATGGTTTTCCGCTTTCCCACCATCAAATGCTTCACCGTCAATGAATCCTTCAAAATCCATAACCACGGTGTCACCTTGTTCTACGGATCCTTCTTCTTTAACGATGAGCTCTGCGTGATGTTCCCGTTGATGTTCAATCTCATGGTCAACATCCTCATCGGTTACGGTTGTATCTTGTTCTTCTACTTCCAACCCTTTATATTCACCAAGTGTTACTTCAGGCAAAACCGTTACTTTTGCAGTAAAAACAAGTTCTTTTCCTTGTTCAATTTCTTCAATATCAACAGCTGGCTGATCCACCGGCTCAATGCCTGTTTCTTCGACAGCTTTCATGTAAGCGTCCGGAAGCACGATATCAACGGCATCCTGGTATAATGATTCGACACCAAATCGCTTTTCAAAAATTTTACGTGGAACTTTTCCTTTACGAAATCCAGGAATTTGTACCTTTTTTACGACTTTCTTGAACGCCTGATCCAGCGCCTTATCAAAATCGTCTGCACTGACATCAAAAGTCAGTACCCCTTCATTGCCTTCTTGTTTTTCCCATTTTGCTGTCATGCTATTTCCCTCCAAAATCTATTCATTCCATTATTTAATCATGGTTCACGATCATTGTAGTTTGTACAAGAATATATATGAACTAAGAAATTGCAACCATCTTATTATAACATAATTAATGGCCCTTTCAAGCATTTACTAAGGTTTACTCATCAATGATGGACAAATATAACAATTGACTTTCTTCAATGGCACGTTTATAATACAAGAATTTCCTTTCACCATTTTCGCCTGTTACTGACAAATTTAATCGCTCCTTGCCGATACTGACTAGTGCATCAGCAATGGCTGGCACATCCTCACTTGGCGGCATGATCGGATAATGAACATATGTATATTGATAGATCAATTTTTCCAATAACACATATAACGTAGGGTTTTCCTGTTCCAGTTCCCCGATAAGCAGCTTCGTTTGCTTTATAATCGGATGCTTATCCCATGTTGTTATTGCTGTCGGAACTACTGTCAGGCTTTGATCGGATTTATGTATCGTTACCTTTTCTGTAACGTGCATTTCCTGCATCCACTGAAAGATTGCTGTTTTAACAACTGGGTGAATTTGTTCATTAGTCAACAACGGATCTATTAGTTTCATAACTGGCATTGCTTTTGTCTTCCTGATTTTCTCGATGACGTGCCATTGTTTCGTATGTTCCTGTTGCTCGACAGCTTGCAGTAAATCTTTTATGTATTTCGTCATCTTTTTTTCTTTTAACTGGTCATTCATTTCCTGACTTATATCGTATAACTGTTGAAATTGTTCATGGAAAGGATTTGGAATTTCGCCCATTTTCCATTCTGCTTCCACTTGTTCGATCAATGCTTCATATTGGCTTGTTTGAAATAGTAACGTCAGATAAATATGTACATATTGGTAATGATTTTCATCGTTGATCGTTATTAAATCTTCACATAAATCCTGGGCATCATCGTAATGACCCAGCTCCATTAAACAAATCAGCTTGCCAATCATAATTTCATGACTTTGAACTTTATAGCTTATCAGCTTATTTAATTTATCCAATGCTTCATCGTATCGTTTTTCTTTCAGTGCTGCCAAGCTTTCTTCTTCAAGTGTTGTTTTCCACTTGGGAAACAGGACGACATTGTGGTTATCGTGCATCTCTTAACTCCTTTCATTTTTAATCTGTTAAATGGTTGCATGGAATATACATACCCTCGCCTAAATAAGGTGAAACCTTCCAGTAGTTTTTTTGCTTGGCAGGATAAGTATACAATAAAAAAATTACCTATGTAAAAAAAGAAACCTATTTGAATTGTGATAGGTTTCCTTACTACAAGCGTCCCAGGCAGGATTCGAACCTGCGACCCACAGCTTAGAAGGCTGTTGCTCTATCCTGCTGAGCTACTGGGACATCATTATATGTATGGAGCGGGTGAAGGGAATCGAACCCTCATCATCAGCTTGGAAGGCTGAGGTTTTACCACTAAACTACACCCGCATCGTGATGTTCTAGAAACTAAATTATTTTTAGCAGACAAGAATTATTATATACATGGACAGGATTTTTGTCAATAGTTTTCGCCCTAAAAAATACGATCAGGCTTACCTATTCTGTTCAAACCCGAATGGATAAGCTCTGATCAGAAACAATCCTTAAGCCTGAGCAGACAAGGACGTTTGATATGTAAGTTCCTCTACCACATCACCAGCCACCGTATAAAAATGAACATGGACTTTATCAATTGTTTCCCAATCCATGAGCGCATACGTACGTTCTGCTCGATTCCGGGGCATGCGGATACTCCCCGGGTTAATGAATAATTGATTTCCCGAATTCTCCGCTCCAGCAATATGCGTGTGCCCGAAGCAAACAATCTGCGCATGATCCTCTTGTGCCCGGTAGGCGAGATTCATCAAATTCCGCTTCACCTGATAAAGATGCCCATGAGTAACAAATAGATTGATACTATCCAGCCTAATCACTTGTTCATCAGGAAACCTGGAGTCACTATCACAGTTGCCAGCCACTTTTATAAATCCCTCAAGCGGATCTGCATCCATATCCAGCTCCGAATCACCGCAATGAACCATGTAGTCTGCATCATGTCGCTCTTTGATTTGCTGAAGTTCCTGGGTAAGACCATGGCTGTCGCTTACAATTAAGATATTTGGCAATCTGATCCCACTCCTTCCACGTTACTGCTATACTGTTCCCTAATAAAGAATGCAAATAAACACCCTTTAAAAAATTATTTCTCTAACAGCTTAATCAGTGACGAAATATCTGTTTCCAGTTTGGCTATAGCGTGTTTCCGATGACTAATGGCGTTCTTTTCTTCCGGGGCAAGCTCAGCCATCGTCTGTGAATAACCCGATGGAATAAATACCGGATCATACCCAAAACCATTCTCACCTTTAGGCTCTGTCGCAATACTACCAGTGCATGTGCCCTTATAAAAAAGGGTTTCATGATTTGGCACAGCAACCGCGAGCACACAGACAAAATGCGCCTGGCGTTGTTTTGGCTTCCATCCATTCAGCTCGTCCAATACCTTTGCCACATTTTTCTTATCATCCTTTGCTTCCCCAGCGTAGCGTGCGGAGTAAATACCTGGTCTGCCGTCAAGCGCATCAATGACCAATCCCGAATCGTCCGCTAACACAGGGATCTGCATACGATTTGCAATCGCCTCGGCCTTAATAGCAGCATTTTCTTCAAATGTCGTTCCTGTTTCTTCAATATCCGGAATCGTTTCTGCTAAATCCAATAAGGAAACAGCCTGAAGGTGAAATTTCTTGAAGAAATCCTTGAATTCTTTTGCTTTCCCTGGATTTTTAGTGGCGATAATCAACTGTTTCATTTGTTCTCCTCCGTTTTCGTTACTGTTTCACCGATCCGATCCGCCAATGTACCGAGTATTTCGCGTTGTTTGTCAATGATGGAAGCTAATCCTTCATTGGCCAAGGAAAGCATGGTCAGTAACTGATCTGCGGAAAAAGTTGCTTCTTCCCCAGTACCCTGAATTTCCACAAACTCACCAGCGCCTGTCATCACGATATTCATATCCACATCTGCTTTGGAATCTTCTTCATAGTTCAAATCCAATATTTCTGTTCCATCCGGCAATACACCTACAGAGGTAGCCGCTAGAAAATCAGTAACCGGCATTTTGCTGATTGCCTTTTTTTCCAAAAGTGTCCCGAATGCTTGGACAACTGCGATAAATGCCCCGGTAATGGAAGCAGTGCGTGTTCCACCATCAGCCTGGATGACATCACAATCCACCCAAATGGTGCGCTCTCCTATTTTATCCAAGTCAACGACAGCCCGTAATGCCCGGCCAATCAGACGCTGGATTTCCATCGTTCTCCCGCTCACTTTCCCTTTAGACGATTCACGAATATTTCGCTGATCCGTTGCCCTGGGAAGCATGGCATATTCCGCTGTTATCCAGCCTTTGCCTTGCCCGCGCATAAACGGAGGAACTCTATCTTCAATACTTGCATTGCAAATAACTTTTGTCTCCCCAACCTGAATAAGAACAGATCCTTCAGGGTGCTTGATAAAATTTGGGGTGATCGTAATTGGTCGTAAACTATTTGTTGTGCGTTGATCCTTTCTCAATCTACACTCCTCCTTAAGACAACTATAATCGTAACATATTTTTCGCAGATCGAACATGTTCATACACATGTGTTCTCAAAATAAAAAAAGGGCTGTGTAACCAGCCGCTTCATATTATAGCTTTTTTGTTTGTGTTACCATTTCTTTTGTAACCGGTTTGGTGTATTCTTCCCCATTCTCATTAAACAGTTTATCGACATCCTCAACTTGTACATTCACGGCGTCAACATCTTCCTGTTCAGTCAACGTTCGCACCAACGTTTCCACCACATCATCCGAAATCATCGTCTTATCTTTCTTCTGTAACACATTTTTATCAAATACAACATCCAGTACACCATCATGTAGTGACGGCTTCGCAGCTAACGATACATCTGAATTAAATACTTGTTTACTATTCACTGCAGATCCTGGTCCATCAACCAAAGCTTGCACAATCGAGCTGTACACATCCTGATCATCATTTGTGGCAATATGTTGCGTCACAGGTACATAGTAATTAGACTCGTTATATTCGGCTGGATAGTACATCGTCACTGCTTTACTGTCAATGAGATCCACGGTATCTGTTTCTGTTAGGTTAATCCCGTTTGCCCGCGAATAACCGTTTCCAATTGGTGTTCCATTTACAGGCATTTCGGCCTGCGGATACCCATTTATCTCTAATTTCATTTCATCTACACTATCGAATTGCGTTACGGTGTAAGTCATTGCTTCTATTATTTTTTGTTCATCAGCTGCTTCGTAATTTTCAAATTCCTTGGATACATCCACGACAAGGGTGCCGTCATCCTGCAAGTCCAATCCGGAGATTTCTGTACCCGCTGGAAGAACCGCTTGAAAGCCGTTTGGAAGAATATTAGCAACCGGTCCATCCTTCACTAAGTATTCTAACGCCTGGGCTGCAACTCCCAGCGAATCATCTTTCGGCAGCTCCACTGTCTGCGGTGCAACCATTCCATTCGCATCGATTAAAAATAGTTGACGCTTTACCGTCTCTTCTGTTGACCCTTTTTCATCCTTTGCTTCCTTATCAGTGGCTTGATTATCAAGGTTGTCTACTTGTTCCGCACCTTCCCCTTTTGGCGGATCCATTTCTTCATTTAACGATTGCTCCCCCTTGAAACATCCTGTCAATATGATGGAAATACTCATTATCCCAGTCATAAGTAATACACCGCGCTTGTGCATGTTATTCCCTCCTACGATGGTTTGTACTATTATATATACGAGCCTATCGTAAAATTAGACCAACCAATGCTAAAAAAAATCAGGATGCATCGTCCTGATCATAGAAATAACATACAATTTCATCCCAGCGGGAAAGGTGTTCTCGTTACATTCGGTTTAATTTAGGATAACTGCCTTATCAATAGATACCGTTTGAAAGTCAGCAGTAGTTTTAAAAATGTCTTCTGCAATTTTACGAAAGACGTCTAATTCACCCGTTGCATAAAACTGGTGTTCAGGATGGTGCTCGCCTGTATATAATTTGTTGTGAAATGCCAAAATTGCACTTGCTTCACGCGCTGTCTCTTCACTAGAAGAAATCACCGTCACGTGTTCTCCCATCACTTCCTGAATTGTATTCTTAATTAGCGGATAGTGCGTACATCCTAATATTAATGTATCCATGTGTTTTTCCTCTTTCATCGGTTTCAACGTTTCCTCGACTACTTGTTTTGCCATTGCCCCAGTTAATATGCCTTGTTCCACCATTGGAACAAGCATCGGACAGGCCAGTGTATCCACATAAATATCTGCTCGAATCTCGCTTAGTGCCTTGGGGTAAGCGTTACTGTTTATGGTCCCCTCCGTGCCAATCACACCGACAAAACCATTTGTTGTCGCGTTAATTGCTGCCCGAGCACCAGGCTGAATAACCCCAATTACCGGAATCGTTAAATTCTCCTGTAATTCCGTTAATGTAAACGCAGTAGCGGTGTTACAGGCAATGATCAGCATTTTAATATTCTTTTCCAACAAGTATTCAACCATTTCCCAAGTAAATTTTCTTACCTCATCTTTTGACCTTGGTCCATAAGGGCATCGCAATGTATCCCCGAGATAGATCAATCGTTCTTTCGGCAATTGCCTGATTAGTTCATGGGCAACCGTTAAACCACCAACCCCTGAATCAATAACCCCGATTGCATCTTCCACAAAAATCGCCTCTTCTTTACTATTAGTATTGATCATGAACGTCCTTCATTTGGATATGAAGCAAAGCTAATAATTCATTTAAACTCTCCATCTGTTCTTGTGAAAAGTGTTCCAGTATCTCGCCAAGATACTCCTGACGTTTTACAATAACTTCTTTAATAATTGTTTTTCCTTTTGTTAATACATGTATGCGAACGACACGTCGATCGTTTGCGTCACGCACCCGTTCCACAAGTTTATTTTTTTCCATGCGATCGACCAAATCAGTGGTTGTGCTGAATGCTAAGCCATTTTTCTTTGAAAGTTCACCAATGGTTAAATCGCCTTCCTCTATTAACCACTGCAATGCAATAAACTGCGGCGAGGTAATCGAATAATTGGCTAATATTTTCCGGCCATTTCGCTTAATAATACTTGCTATATAACGCAGCTTTTTTTCCAAGTCTGCTACCGTTTGGGTTGTACATTCATTTTCCAATTGGCATCCTCCCATGATTCACCTATATCATTCATTTTTTTATCTTAACATAAAATGTCCGAATGCCTTAGAATAAACGTTTATTATTTGTCGATTTTTGTTGACTGGCGGAAGATTCCAGCAAGAAGCAACGTACATATTATCTAAATAGGTTAAGAATCTAATCAATTTGTGCGCACCGATTATAATCCAGTTCATAAGCTAATATTGACTAAATAATTTCCCTTCAACCTGCAGCTCTATGACAGTAAGGAGGGGTTAACATTTGAAGGACAACGAGTATAAACCGAAGCAATTATTAACAAAACGAGAAAAAGAAGTATTCGAACTCTTAGTACAGGACAAAACAACTAAAGAAATTGCCCAGGACTTGTTTATATCTGAGAAGACTGTCCGGAACCATATTTCAAATGCTATGCAAAAATTGGGAGTCAAGGGGCGTTCACAAGCAGTTGTAGAGCTCCTTCGTATGGGGGAATTAAAGCTCTAACGAAAAGCCGACTTTCTTTATAGTCGGCTTTTCGTTCTGTTTAGAGTAAGAAGCTTAAAATACTGTTTCTTGTCGTCTGTATGCTGTCTTAGCTTTTGTCAGTTTTCGCTTCATGGGTTCCGGCAGATCAGCAAGTTTTCCGGTTTTCGCATGAATGTATACCAATCTTCCCCGGCCAGTCAGTACGATATCCCCTGCTTCCTTCACCCCCATATAATGGATGTCTACCGAGGAATTACCAACATGATTCGCTTTCACATATAACTTTATTTCATCATCAAAGAACATTTGCTGCAGGTAATTGCATTGCATGTCTGCAACAACGGGTATGTACGCTCTGCGCTCATTATTAACAAAAAGGCCAACAGATTTCAAAAATTCAATTCGTGCCTCCTCGAAATAAAGTGAAACTTCATTCAGTGGGGGTTTCCCTTTCTCCCTCACTGAATAGAGGAACAAAGGCTAAGTTCTCAGGCGTCTGAGTTGCAACGTCTTTGTGACCTGCTTCGTGCAGGCCCGAACAGAATCGGACCTTTGTCATGCAGTGGACCCCACTTATTTTTTCGTTCCACCTCAAATCTTGAAGTGGGGGTCTTACTGTGCGTTAAGGCCGGATAAATGAATGGTGAAACATTATTCACATGACCGTACGTATCCGTCTCTGAAAAGCGGACGCGAATTGGAATAAAAAAAGAAAATTCCTCCCGCCACTGGTCTAAATCGTCAATATAAGCTATTGATGATATGCACTTCACCTTTCCATTTCAAAAAGTCCCTGCCATATCCAGGCAGGGACAGGTTATAAAAGTTTTTTAATAAATCGTATTAAATGCGATCACTGCCGAAGAAGTTCTTAAATGCTTGAATGTTTGTTTCCCGGTTCATCGCAGCAATGGAAGTTGTTAATGGAATTCCTTTTGGACAGACCTGTACACAGTTTTGTGCGTTACTGCATCCAGAAATTCCTCCATCCTCCATTAAAGCCTCTAAGCGTTCACTCTTATTCATTTCCCCTGTTGGATGTGCATTATATAGACGTGGTAATGAGAGTGCAAATGGTCCAATGAAGTTTGATTTATCGTTCACATTCGGACAAGCTTCTACACATACACCACACGTCATACATTTGGACAGTTCATAAGCCCATTGCCGTTTTTTCTCCGGCATTCTCGGACCAGCTCCCAAATCGTATGTGCCGTCAATCGGAATCCAAGCCTTAATCCGCTTCAAGGCATCAAACATTTGCTCCCGATCCACAACCAAGTCACGTACAACTGGGAACGTACTCATTGGTGCAAGACGAATCGGCTGTTCCAACTGGTCAACCAGTGCAGCACAAGATTGACGGGCTGTCCCGTTAATCACCATAGAGCACGCTCCACACACTTCCTCCAGACAGTTCATATCCCATTGAACTGGTGTTGTTTGTTCACCTTTTGCATTAACAGGGTTTTGTCGTATTTCCATCAACCCGGAAATTACATTCATATTTTGTTTATAAGGAATCGTAAATGTTTCCTCATAAGGAGCAGAATCCGGGCTGTCTTGACGCGTTATGATAAACGTAACAGTTTTTTGTTCAGCCATGTCTATCCCTCTCTCCTCAGTGTTTTTTCGTGTAGTCACGTAGTCTAGGTTCAATTAAGGAAGTATCCACATCTTCATATGATATTTCCGGTGCGTTTTTCTCTTTGTTGAACGTAGCGATTGTTGTTTTTAACCATTCTTCGTCGTTACGATCTGGATAGTCCGGTTTATAATGTGCACCACGGCTTTCATTACGGTTATATGCTCCCAACGTAATCACACGTGCCAGGTGCAGCATGTTTTTCAATTGACGGGTAAACATGATGCCTTGGTTACTCCAACGGGAAGTATCATTGATGTTAATGTTCTCCCAGCGTTCCTGAAACTCCTGTAACTTTTCGTATGTTTGCATTAATTTATCATTATGACGTACTACCGTTACATTATCTGTCATAATTTCGCCTAATTCCTTATGAAGGCGGTAGGCATTCTCGTTACCATCCATCTTCATCATAGCTTCAAATTTTTCTTGTTCTTCTTTTTCCCGGTCATCAAATATTTTAGAAGATAGATCGGAAACATGCTTATCCAAACCATCAATATATTTAATAGCATTTGGACCTGTAACCATACCGCCATAAATAGCTGATAACAAGGAATTAGCACCTAAGCGGTTACCGCCATGCTGGGTATAATCACATTCGCCACAAGCAAATATTCCAGGTATGTTGGTCATTTGGTCATAATCAACCCACATGCCACCCATGGAATAGTGAACAGCAGGGAAAATTTTCATTGGAACTTTACGCGGGTCTTCCCCAACGAATTTTTCATAGATCTCAATAATTCCACCTAGTTTAACATCCAATTCTTTTGGATCTTTGTGCGACAGATCAAGGTAAACCATGTTTTCGCCATTGATACCAAGTTTTTGATTAACACATACATCAAAAATTTCACGAGTTGCGATATCCCGAGTAACCAAGTTTCCATATGCTGGGTATTTCTCTTCCAGGAAGTACCATGGCTCCCCATCTTTGTACGTCCAGATCCGGCCGCCTTCCCCACGTGCCGACTCACTCATAAGGCGCAGTTTATCATCACCAGGGATAGCGGTTGGATGAATTTGAATAAATTCTCCATTCGCATACTTAACACCTTGTTGATATAGTGTACTTGCTGCTGAACCGGTATTGATCATCGAATTCGTTGACTTACCAAAGATGATTCCCGGTCCACCGGTTGAAAATATTGTTGCATCGGAGGGGAATGATTTGATTTCATGTGTTTTGATGTCTTGGGCAACAATTCCTTTCCCAACACCTTCCTCATCAAGCACAGCACTAACAAATTCCCAACCCTCATACTTGGTAACTAAACCTTCTACTTCAAAACGTCTGACCTGCTCATCGAGTGCATATAATAATTGCTGCCCTGTAGTTGCCCCAGCATATGCTGTTCGGTGAACATCTGTACCACCAAACCGCCGGAAATCAAGCAAACCCTCTGGTGTCCGGTTAAACATAACTCCCATGCGATCCATTAAATTTATAATACCTGGTGCCGCTTCACACATTGCCTTAACTGGTGGCTGGTTTGCCAAAAAGTCACCACCGTAAACCGTATCATCAAAGTGTTTCCAAGGTGAATCCCCTTCACCTTTTGTATTTACAGCACCGTTAATACCGCCCTGGGCACATACAGAGTGAGAACGTTTTACAGGCACAATCGAAAACAGGTCTACATTCACACCTGCCTCAGCTGCTTTAATTGTTGCCATAAGGCCGGCAAGACCGCCACCGACAACAATAACTTTGCGATTACTCATAAAAATACGCACTCCCTTAGTAATGATCTTAAATTCCGTAAGCAAATGTTAATAATGAACGAACACCAATATAACTAATCGCTAAAAATACGATTAACGTTGCGTATGTAGCAATTTTTTGGGATCTTGGTGATTGGGTGAAGCCCCATGATACCAAGAAACTCCATAAACCATTAGCGAAATGGAATGTCGTTGAAATCAAGCCGACAATATAAACCCAGAACATGAACGGGTTTGACAAAATATCTTCCATCAAACTATAGTCCAATGATGCATTGCCAAGCCAAACTTGAATCCGTGTTTCCCATACATGCCAAGCCAGATAAATCAGTGTAATGACTCCCGACACGCGCTGTAAAAAGTACATCCAGTTACGAAAAAAGCCATATTTCGTATAATTGTTCTTAGACACAAACACAATATAGACCCCTAATATGGCATGAAACAAGATAGGCAGATAGATGATTACCACTTCCAGCACGATCAAAAATGGCAAGCTTTCCATGAACTCAGTTGCTTTATTAAAGCTCTCCTCCCCATACACAGCAAAGTAGTTCACCACTAAGTGTACAATTAGAAAAACACCAACTGGTATTACCCCTAACAGTGAATGAAGTCTGCGATATCCAAATTCGCGATGTTCCACTATGTATTACCCCCCTTAACGTATGTTATGTAAATGTGATCAGTTGTACGTTATTCGGACAGTGAAAACCGCTTTCCTCCCACTTCCTGAAAAATGTACAATTTGTGACACACTTATTGTACTTCTTACTACAATTAGCGTCAAGAAAACAGACTAGAATTTTTCATATACAAGATTCATCTTGGCAAAAGTCAGGTATTATTACGGAAATTTTAATGGAGTACTTGCACAACCAATCAATAAAATGGATAATAAATGTAGCTATCATTACTAGTCTACTACATACATAAAACAGCAGTTTTGTTTTGATTGATAGAAAGGATGACATCAATGGCTAGGGAACCGAAATTATTACCGTTATCACAACTGGACGAATTAACAAGTTCTGGTGCGGGATATGATGTGTTACGATACATGGGACTACCCGAGTTACTAGGGACACAAGCAGATACGTTATTGTATTATTTAGGGAAGAATCTGGCACGAAAGCTGGATATAACCTCCATGGAAGCTATTTATGATTCATTTGATAAGCTTGGCTGGGGCCGTCTAGAACTCATAAAGGAGAAGAGAAAAGAACTTGTTTTTCATTTAATGGCTGATTCTGTTGCCAATCGCATCAATGGCCCATTCCCGGCAGAATTCCGGATTGAATCGGGTTTCCTTGCTGAAGCACTTCAATATGTAAAAGGCGTTTCTTGTGAATGCGTCGAAGAAATACATAAGAAGATTTTTCAGGTTGAATTTACCGTTGTTTACACGGAAAATTAATGCAATTGGTTAAATCATTCCTCCATGAACGAAACCATGCAGTTTCATTGGACAAATCCTTAACCAACTATGGAGCATCGACCAGGAGAGACGGTCATCGGCCGAATTTGTGAAAACATCGACCCGGGGACCCACACATCGGTCGAATTCACGGAAACATCGACCCGGGGATCCACACATCGACCAAATTCATGGAAACATCGACCTGGGGACCCGCACATCGGCCGAATTCACGGAATCATCGAACCGGGGATCCACACATCGACCGAATTTGCGAAAACATCAACCCGGGAACCCGCACATCGAACAAATTCATGAAAACATCGACCAGGAACCCGCACATCGGCCGAATTCTCGAAAACATCGACCCGGGGATCCGGACATCGACCAAATTCTCGAAAACATCGACCCAGGGACGCGGTCATCAATCAAGAGTCCGGACAAGCACATAATAAGGGGGCATTTTTAAAATGCCCCCTTATTAAAAACCGCGCTAATCCACTGTTTCCGTTAAATGGATAAGGATTTGCTCCGCGATATTTTTAGGGATACCCAATTTAGTGATGTCGGTGACAGATGCTTTTTTCAGTTCTCCAACAGACTTAAAATGCGTCAGCAAGAGTTGTCTGCGTTTTTTCCCAACACCCGGTATTTTATCCAATTCCGATTGCACAAGATTTTTCCCCCGCAATTGCCGATGAAACGAAATTGCAAACCGGTGAACCTCATCTTGAATACGCTGCACAAGGTAAAACTCCTGCGATTGGCGGGACAATGGTACGACAGCTGGAGGTGTTCCATAAAGCAATTCACTTGTTTTATGCTTATCGTCTTTTACCAATCCACACAACGGGATATCCAATCCTAATTCGTTTTCAAGTACATCCAGTGCCACACTCATTTGTCCCTTTCCTCCATCTACAATGATTAAATCTGGCAATGGGAGCTGGTCTTTCAATACCCTCGAATACCTGCGACGGATAACTTCACGCATTGTCTCATAATCATCCGGACCTTCCACATGTTTTATTTTGTACTTTCGGTATTCTTTTTTGTTTGCCCGACCATCAATAAATACTACCATGGCGGAAACCGGATCGGTACCTTGAATATTTGAATTATCAAATGCTTCAATACGATGGGCTGTTTCTATATTCAACGCATCACCTAATTGTTCTACCGCTTTAATGGTACGTGCTTCGTCCCGCTCGATAATGGTAAATTTTTCCCGAAGCGCAATCGAGGCATTTTTTTCAGCTAATTCGACCAGTTCTTTCTTTCTCCCGCGTAATGGTACATGAACATCTAATTCCAACAGTTTCTGCAAGATTTCGTTATCGGTGCCGACTGGAACAAGTACTTGCTTCGGCTTTGGATGATGCTGATGCAAATAAAATCTCCCGATATAACTAATAAAGGTTTCTTCCGGTTCATCAAAAAACGGGAATAAAGCAACATCGCGTTCAATTAACTTTCCCTGCCTGACAAAAAAGACTTGGATACACATCCAGCCTTTATCATAGCTATACCCGAAAATATCACGGTTTGTCTGATCGTTCATGGTCATTTTTTGCTGTTCCATGACCGCTTCAATGTGGTGGATTTGATCACGCAATTCCATCGCTCGTTCAAAATTCAATTGGTCACTGGCGGTTGTCATTTTATTCTTTAAATCTGCCTTAATTTCCTTGTGCCCCCCATTTAAAAAAGAAGTAATCTGTTGAACAATTTGTTTATATTCACTTTCTGATGGAGGGGTCTCGGCACAAGCTAAACATTGTCCCATATGATAATACAAGCAAAAACGACCTGGTGGATTATTACACTTACGTAACGGGTATAACCGGTCCAGCAGTTTTTTGGTTTCTCTTGCTGCCAGTACATTTGGATACGGTCCGAAGTATTTTCCTTTATCCTTCTTAATTTTTCTCGTTACTAATAGGCGAGGATGCCGTTCATTCGTTATTTTTAAATATGGATATGTTTTATCATCCTTTAATAAAACATTATACTTTGGATCATATTTTTTGATTAAATTCATTTCTAAAATAAGTGCTTCTATTTCTGATGAGGTTACGATGTATTCAAAATTATCGATTTCCTGCACTAATCGCTGTGTTTTACGATCATTTGCCCCGGTAAAATACGATTTGACGCGATTCTTTAACGCCTTGGATTTGCCAACATAAATGACAGTTTGATGTTTATCCTTCATCAAATAGCAGCCTGGCAAGGCAGGAAGAACAGCTAATTTATCTTTAATAGTTTGGTTCATCATATATTCCCCTTATTGTAAAAGGTTGCTCTGTAAAATAGGTAAAGTTGCCCGCACGTGTTATCAAAAACATTGAAAACAAAAGACATCCCCTGTCACATCGTAACAAGGGATTTATCATAGTTATTATCATAACGAATCGTTTATGGATTAAGCGTGTTTATTAATGAGTTCAACCAACGCTTCTTTCGGTTGAAAACCAATTACTTGATCAACCACATTGCCATCTTTAAACAAAAGTAATGTTGGGATACTCATAACACCGAATTTGCCAGCTGTTTCTTGGTTTTCATCCACATCCAGCTTAACGATTTTAACCTTTTCGCTCATTTCTCCATCAATTTCCTCTAAAACCGGTGCAATCATTTTACAAGGTCCACACCACGGAGCCCAAAAATCGACTAAAACTAAGCCTTCTGCGGTTTCCTTTGTGAAATTCTGGTCTGTTACATGTGAAATCGCCATTATATTCCCTCCTAAATCTTACTTACCCTCTTTATAAGAGTATATCATCGTTAGATCCGCCTAGCTAATAGTTTGCTTACACAAGTGCAACCGTCCCTTCTGGTATAACCGTACCTTCTTTTCCGGCTAGCTAATAGTTTGCTTACACAAGTGCAACCTATTCATTACAGCTTATAACAGGAGGAGTCTGACCGTCAAACGATCAGACTCCTCCCTAAATCCCTAAAAGTCGGCGCGTTGATCTATACCGCTTCAGATATTCGTACTTCCTTTACGCTCCCACTTTCACCTTCTTTATTTCTTCGATCAGCATTGGAACAACTTCGAATATGTCGCCAACAATTCCGTAATCGGCCACATTGAAAATGTTTGCTTCTGGATCTTTGTTAATCGCAACGATAACTTTTGAATTGGACATACCAGCTAAATGCTGGATTGCCCCCGAAATTCCACAAGCAATGTACAGATCAGGTGTTACCACTTTACCCGTTTGGCCAATTTGTAATGAATAATCACAGTATTCAGCATCACAAGCACCTCGGGAAGCTCCGACTGCACCACCTAATAAATCAGCAAGCTCCTGTAATGGTTCAAACCCTTTTGCACTTTTAACCCCGCGTCCGCCAGAAACAATCACTTTTGCTTCCGATAGATCAACACCTTCTGAAGCTTTTCGAATAACTTCTTTAATAACGGTACGAAGATCTGCAATATCTACATCTTTTGCGGTGATTTCGCCACTGCGGGATTGGTCATAATCAAGTGCCGGGATATTATTCGGACGAATCGTCACAAACGTTACATCATCGGCGACAACTTTCTTTTCGAATGCCTTTCCGGAGTAAATTGGACGGATAAACACGACCTGATCGTCCCCTGTTTCAATATCAGTCGCATCCGAAATCAAACCTAGTTCCAATTTGCTGGCAAGTTTCGGTGTTAAATCTTTTCCGATTGCCGTATGTCCCATAACAATTCCGTCCGGGGATTCATCCTCGATCACAGCCAAGATCGCTTGCCCATGACCTTCCGGGGTGTATGTTTGTAATTTTTCATGTTTTACAGTAACAACGCGGTCGGCACCATAATAAATCATCTCATTTGCATGTGCTTCCAAATCATCGTCCCCACAAACAACACCGACAGTTTCCCCGTCTGGATTTATTTTTTTCGCAGCTGCGATCGCTTCAAATGTAACATTACGTAATGCTCCATCTCTTGTTTCACCAATAACTAAAAATTTATCGCTCATGATTTTTTCTCCTTTCTATGTTAAATTACAGTACTTTCGCCTCGTTTTTCAGCAATGATACAAGTTCTTGAACCTGGGCATCCAGTTCACCTTCCAGTACTTTACCAGCCTCTTTTTCTGGAGGTAAAAAGATATCGATTGTTTTTGTTTTTGGTTCTAATTCATCCTCATCCAGATCAAGATCGTCGATTTCCAATTCTTCAAGCGGCTTTTTCTTCGCTTTCATAATTCCTGGCAAGGATGGATAACGAGGATCATTTAACCCTTGCTGACACGTTACAAGTACAGGCAGGGAGGTTTCTACTTTCTCAACATCTCCCTCCACATCCTTATCGATGTATACCGTATCATCCTCAATTTTCAGACTAGTAATAGTCGTGACAAAGGAAATTCCCAACCGTTCGGCAAGGCGTGGTCCAACTTGACCGCTGGCTTCATCAATCGCTACATTACCTGCTAGAATCAAATCCGCATCCTTATCCTCAAAAAACGCTTCCAAAATTTTTGCAGTCGTAAATTGGTCTCCATCCTCCAAATCTTCTTCCGTATTAATTAACACCGCTTTGTCGGCGCCCATTGCAAGTGCTGTACGAAGCTGTTTTTCGGAATCCTCATCACCAATTGTGACAACGGTTACTTCACCGCCATGCGCGTCACGCTGATTAATTGCTTCCTCAACAGCGTATTCGTCGTACGGGTTAATGATATACTCTGCACCATCATCTTCAATATGTCCATTGGAAACGGCGATTTTTTCTTCTGTATCAAAGGTCTTTTTTAGTAATACATAAATATTCATCTGAAATCCTCCTTCATCTATTTATCTTGAAAACTAGGTTTACGTTTCTCGATAAAAGCTTGAATTCCTTCTCTGGCATCAGCAGAGCCAAAAATCTCACCAAATGCTTCTGCCTCCATTTTCATGCCATCGGTCAAGCTTTCAGTCGTAGAACGGGAAACTAACGTCATTACCCGGTTTATCGTTGGTTTGCTTTTGGCAGCAAGCTTTTCTGCTAGTTTCATAGCTTCGGCAACCACTGCATCATCTGAAACGGCATGATTCGCTAGACCACAAGCCTGGGCATCTTTTCCATTAATTGGTTCACCACTTAAAATCATTTCATAGGCCTTGGCTGTGCCAACATATCGTGGCAACCGCTGCGTCCCAGCAAAACCAGGTATAATCCCCAATGTTAACTCTGGCAATCCTAGTTTTGCATTCTCTGCTACAATCCGGATATGACATGCCATTGCAAGTTCAAGTCCTCCGCCTAATGCAGCACCATGGATGGCAGCAATGACGGGAACACGGAAATGTTCCAAACGCAAAAATAGCTCCTGACCTTTTTCCGACAAGGACCGATAATCCGAAGCCCCCTGCAATGAAGTAAACTCCTTAATATCAGCACCAGCAGAGAAAAACTTTCCTTCTCCTTTCAACACAACCGCCTTAATGGTTTCATCCTTTTCAATCTCGTCCAGCTTTTCAGAAAGGTCATTCAATAATGCGCTAGATAAAGCGTTTGCAGGCGGGCTTTGAATAGTTAGTACAGCAACATGATTTGCCACTTCACAGGCTAAAGTTCCCAATATTTACACACTCCCCTCCAAACATATAATAGCAGAAAATTGCGGAAGTAACTAGTGATAAGAACAAAGGCGCAAGCGCTCGGTTAGCAACGTACAAACTGGAGCACTTCGCAATGAGATAAAGGAAACACGGTGAGCTGGGGGCTACAGGATGTAGGTCAGTTCGGTGTTGCGACAGGACGTCGCGGTTTTAACCGAACTTCCCCTGAACCGATGTTGACTTGATCTGCGTGGAGAAGTGTGAAGTTTGCTAGTTGCTGGGCGCTGGAGCCGGACGAGGCCATCTTGATCAGTAAGTATCCGCAGTGTATAATTTTTATGACTTCTTGGATAACTAACAAGCACACATTGTCAGGACTTCTTTAATCCTTTTATTAATAAATCATGTACCTGTAAAGCTTGATCCACCAAATTATACTTTTGCTCTTTCATCACCCAATTTGTAACAATTTCATCCAAGGTACCGAAAATCATTTGTCGGACAACCGGAAGATTCAGGTCATCCCGAAAGATTTTCTCCTCGATTCCTTCCAGAATCAAATGATCAATAACGGCTAAGTATGGTTTAAGTACGTTATTAATCTTGATCCGCAAATCCTTGTTTGACTGGCGCAATTCCAGTTGTGTTACAATTGCCAGGTGATGATCCTTTGCCAGCTGACGAAAATGCATTTCGATTAATACCTGCAGTTTTTCACTGGCATTTTGTTTTTGATTGATACTTTTTATCGTTTGCTCCACAAACTGACCCATTTTTTCCTCGAATAAGGATACGAGAATATCTTCCTTATTCCTAAAATATAAATAAATGGTTCCATCGGCGACACCGGCTTTTTTGGCGATTTTAGAAACTTGTGAAGCGTGATAACCATTTTCCGCAATGACAACGACCGCTGCCTCAATGATTTGTTTGTATTTCGGTTTGTTCTTTTTCATGTCTGTCTCCTTAACGCTACCCATGGCATACATATCTATAAATGAATGAGTCATCATTCATTCTCTATTCTATCGAGTTACTGGTGTTCTGTCAATCAAAATTGATTGCAAATCCGAAAACACCTTACACCCTAAATGAACTAAACCGTTTCACTGTGCTGCGATTTTTCTTTTTCTTCATCCACTAATTTCCGTCTGAGGATTTTACCCACCGTCGTTTTGGGAAGCTCGTCACGGAATTCATACATACGCGGTACTTTGTATGCGGCTAAGCGTTTACGGCAAAAATGATTTAATTCTTTTTCATCAAGTTGGTACGTATCTTTTGGTACAACATATGCCTTGACCGTCTCCCCGCGATACGCATCAGGAACCCCGGCAACTACCGCTTCCTGTACTCCTTCGTGCTCATAAAGAACTTCTTCCACCTCACGTGGATAAATGTTGTATCCACCAGCAATAATCATATCTTTTTTACGGTCCACAATGTAAAAATAACCCTGTTCGTCCATATAGCCGATATCACCGGTTAATAGCCATCCATTTTTCAATACCTGCTCCGTCTCATCCGGTTTGTTCCAATAGCCCTTCATTACTTGTGGCCCTTTAACAGCCAATTCTCCAGTTTCGCCAATTTCTACCTCGTTTAAATCATTATCCAGGATTTTTGCATCGGTATCAGGCCATGGGATTCCAATACTCCCGTTCACCCGGTTTCCCCAAACAAAATTTGCGTGGGTAACAGGCGACGATTCCGTAAGTCCGTATCCTTCCACCAATTTACCAGCCGTAACTTCTTCAAAATTTTTCTGCACGTCCACTGGCAATGGAGCGGATCCGCTTATACAGGCTTTGATCGATGAGATATCATATTTATGCAGTTTTGGATGATTTAACAGACCGATATAAATGGTTGGTGCTCCCGGAAAGAGCGTCACTTTCTGTTTTTCAATGGTTTTCAGGGCTTCTTCCGGGTCAAATTTTGGCAATAGAACTAATTTCGACCCAAACATGATCGACAAATTCATAACAGCTGTCATGCCATATACATGGAAAAATGGCAAGATACCAAGAACCACCTCTTTACCTTGTTCTGCTTTATACATCCATGCTTGAGACATTTGTACGTTCGCAACCAAATTATAGTGGGTCAGCATTACTCCTTTAGGAAATCCGGTTGTCCCGCCCGTATATTGGATTAATGCCAAATCTTCTTTTGGATCCACATCTACCTCCGTGTAATTTTCGGTTGTGTGTTCCATGATCAGCTTCCAGATATGGGTGTGATCCGTTTGCTCCGGTTTGACAACGAGCTTATACTGCTTCTTTTGCAGAAACGGGTATACCGTATTTTTCGGGAACGGTAAATAATCACTCATTCCGGTCACAATGACATGTTGCAGCTCCGTCGAATTTCGCACATTCATGACAGTAGGGAACAGAATATCCATACAAACAATAATTTTAGCACCTGAATCGCGCAGTTGGTACTCCAATTCACGTTCCTTGTACAACGGATTTGTCTGGACAACCGTTGCCCCAGCCATTAATGCACCATAATAACTGATAACCGATTGTGGTGAGTTAGGCAGCATAACGGCCACACGATCTCCTTTTTCAATTCCTAATGCCTGCATATAACAGGCCATTTTCTTAGCTTCGGTATACAGTTCTTGGTAGGACAATTCTTTGCCCATGAAGTGAAGCGCTTTCTTTTTCGTGTAACGTTTTGCGCCCTCCATCAAAAAAGCTTGTAAGGGTTTTTCATCATAAGCGATGTGTGTAGGAATTTCGTTTGGATAATGCTTATACCAGCGTTTTTCTTCCCCCATCTAATCTCCTCCTCCGCATAAATTGTATACGATAACATACATGTCTGCCACTGTATGTAACAAAAGAAGCAAGCGCAAAAATCCATTTGATGGCCATCGTATACCGCACATGTAACCCATTTCGTCTTGTTAGATTTTCGCGCCTATTTCTATTATACGTTTAATTGGTAATCTTTTAAATATATTTGTTTAAATTTAGGGGAAATATCTTACTAAATCAAATAAGCAATTCCTACGATAACAAAAACAATCGCAACGACAATTAATACTTTAGCTAAAGTCTCCACGTTTATTCTCCCTTATTGTGTAAAGTGCAACTAAATTTTACTTTAATTCAATAATCGTAACGCCACTTCCGCCTTCCCCCATTCCACCGGGGTGACTAGTTTTAATACGGGGATGATTTTTAACAAACGCCTGCACGCCTGACCGCAACGCCCCGGTTCCTTTCCCATGAATGATCGATACCTTGTTGTAGCCCGCTAATAACACATCATCAATATATTTCTCTAGTTGAAGCAATGCATCTTCATAACGTTCCCCACGTAGATCAAGCTCTGGTTTCACATGATAGCTTGATCCTTTGACTGTTGCCAATGGTCGGATTTCTTGTTGTTTTTGCTTGCCGAGACGTTGTAAATCATTTCGCTTTACTTTTACCTTCATGATGCCGACCTGAACAAGATATTCATCGTCGCTAACTTTTTCCAAAACGGTTCCTTGTTGATTCACCGTTAATAATTTTATATCATCACCAGGCTGTAATGCTTGTTTTACTTGCCGATTTTCTTGCCGGTTTTGACTCGAGACCGCTTTAGATGAAAGATTTGGTTTGGCATCGTCAAGCATTTTTCTCGCTTCAATCCATTGATGCTCCTTCAAATCTGCACCATGCTTCATGGAACGAATTTCCTCAATAATTAATTCTGCTTCTTCGCGCGCCTGTTGCACCGCTTTTTCCGCCTTCGCTTCCGCCTTTTTATAAAGAGCCTCGCGTTTTTCTTCAAACTGTCGCCATTGTTGCTTCACGTCATCACGAAGTTTTTCGGTTTCCAACAATGTCTGATGCGCTGCCTCGTAATCTTTTTCAGCTTGAATTTGTGACTGCTCCAGTGATGCAATCATATTTTCCACACTTTTGGAATCAACACCAACAAGTTCCCTGGCATGATCAATGATCGCATCATGCAATCCGAGCCGTTTGGAAATTTCAAATGCATTACTTCGCCCCGGAACCCCAATTAGCAACCGGTACGTTGGCTGCAATGTTTCGACATTGAACTCAACGGAGGCATTAATCACGTTCTCTCTATTATACCCATAAGCCTTCAATTCAGGGTAATGGGTGGTGGCGATCACTCGGGCATGACGTGAGACAACTTCATCCAAAATGGCCATGGCCAGTGCCGCACCCTCTTGGGGATCGGTTCCGGCGCCAAGCTCATCAAATAACACCAATGTTTGATCATCAACCTGCTCCATAATGTTCACAATGTTGGTCATATGGGATGAAAAGGTACTCAAATTCTGCTCAATCGATTGTTCGTCTCCAATATCGGCAAAGACCTGTTTAAAAACAGCCAGTTCACATCCATCAAATGCTGGGATTTGCAGTCCAGATTGGGCCATTAATGTGCATAAGCCAACTGTTTTCAATGTCACTGTTTTCCCGCCGGTGTTTGGTCCGGTAATGACGATCGACGTATAAGATTCACCAATTTCGATATCATTCGCAACCACTTCATCAGCCGGAATTAATGGATGGCGTGCCTGTTGCATCTTAATGATGCCCTGATCATTGATTTTTGGCATGGCTGCTTTCATTTGGATTCCTAATTTGGCCCTAGCAAACATAAAGTCAATCTTTGCCAGTACATCGGTATTTGCTAATAAAAAGCTTTCTGCACCTGCAATGTGCCCGCTCAATTCCCGTAAAATGCGCTCGATCTCATGTTTTTCCCGACTTTTTGCCTCCTGCAGTTCATTGTTCATCTCAACCACTGCTTTTGGTTCCATGAATAGCGTTTGTCCAGAAGCCGACTGATCATGAACAATGCCACCGATTGCAGCCCGATATTCCTGTTTAACCGGCAGCACATACCGTTCATTTCGAATCGTAATCAATGCATCGGACAGCATCGTGCTTTTGGTCTTCGTATAATGATCCAATTTATCTCGAACTCTTGATTCATAGGTACGTATTGATGAACGGAGACCGCGTAACTTCTCGGAAGCACTATCCATAACATATCCATGATCATCAATACAGCTTTTGATTTGTCGCTCTAGCTCCCGTAATGGTGTAATCTGATCGACTAGTTCAGTAAGGATCGGTACTTCTTCCTCCAATTTTTCAATAAAGTCTTTGACTTGTCTGCCACCATAAATCGTATCCGCTACATCAAGACATTCACCTGTATTTAATACACCGCCAATCACACTTCGCTTAACACTGCCCCGAATATCGGAAATACCGCCAAGTGGAACAGTCACGTTCAGCCGTTCCACTTGGACTGCTTCATCCGTTTCCTGCTGCAGTATTTGAATTTCTTCCAATTCTGTGGCGGGTCTTAACTGTGCCGCAAGATCTTTTCCTAACGATGTTTGTGCCTGGTTACGTAATTGATCAAGAATTTTATGATATTCCATTACGCGAAGGATTCGTTCATTCATACCACTTACTACTCCTTTACCCGGAAGTTTAAAAATGCTCGTACTTCCCAGCTTGTCTAATTATCCCTTTATTACGATATAGATAGAGAACATGAACAAGATTATTTACCACGATTCATGAATTCCTGCAATTTCTCTTTATTCCACGTGTTGATAATCGTGTCTTTTTGCAGCCAGCCTTTTCTTGCCGTACCAACCCCATACGTCATATGTTCCAACATGTCAAAACTATGGGCATCGGTGTTAATGGCAATGGATACCCCAGCATCTTGTGCTTTTCGCACCCATTCGGCCGCTAGATCAAGGCGGTTTGGATTCGCATTAATTTCCAACGCTGTTCCCGTTTTTCCTGCACGAGTGATTAATTGATCCAAATCTACCGCATAACCATCCCGTCTGCCAATTAATCTGCCGGTTGGATGGGCGATTAGAGAGACATATGGGCAGTCCAGTGCAGTGTTTAATCGTTGCATGATTTGTTCTTTCGATTGACTAAAACTGGAATGAATCGCCGCAATGACAAAATCCATTTCTCGCAAAAACGCGTCATCAAAGTCCAGCGAAGCATCTGGTAATATATCCATTTCAACACCGGCAAACACATGAATATCGGTATATTTTTCATTCATCCGGTTTATTTCTTCCCGTTGTTTTCGTAAGCGCGTTTCATTAAGGCCGTTTGCCACCCGTAAAAATTTGGAATGGTCGGTAATAGCAATATACGCGTATCCCTTTTGACGTGCCTGATTAACCATTTCTTCAATCGATTGGGCGCCGTCACTCCATGTGGTATGCATATGCAAATCACCGCGGATATCGGCTAGCTTTACCAGCTTCATATCCTTATAATAGTCCGTTAACTCCCCTGTATTCTCCCTAATTTCGGGTGGGATAAAAGGCAAATCAAAATGGTCGAAAAAATCCTGTTCATCGTGAAAGGTTGCTATTTCCCCCGTTTCAGCATTTTCCACACCATACTCGTTGATTTTTTCTCCCTTGGTTTTTGCCAATTGCCGCATTGCCACATTATGGTCTTTGGAGCCAGTAAAATGATGTAATGTGGAAGCAAATTCTGCTGGTTCCACAATCCGAAAATCAACATTAATATCATACACATCATCAAGGGTTACCGAGACCTTTGTTTCCCCATTAGCAATGATGTCTTTTATATTTTCGATTTGCAGTAGTGCATCGCGAACATCCAGTGGCTTATTCGTTGCAATAATAAAATCAAGATCCTTTATTGTCTCCCGCATTCGGCGCAGACTTCCCGCTCGCGAAAAGCGTTCAATTGCAGGTATTTCTTGTAAATTGGCTTCGATTTGTTCAGCAAGCGGCAGCATCGTCGCAATCGGTAATCGTTCCGGCCGTTTGTTCGCATCTTCCAGCGCACGCAGGATTTTCTCTGCAGATTTTTTGCCAAATCCGGCAAGCTGTTCTACTTCTCCTGCCTCACACGCAGTTTTTAATGATGCTGCATCCGTTATTCCAAGTTCCTGATATAGTTTTGCCAGTTTCTTTCCACCCAGACCTGGCAAGTTTAACAGTGGAATCAAACCATCGGGGATTTCCTTTTCCAACTGCAGTAATGTTTCCGATTCCCCACGCTCTAAAAATTCATGAATAACGGCGCCAGTGCCTTTGCCAATTCCTTTTATTTTGGTCATATCATCTATTTCACTTAATGAACGATCATCTGTCTCCAGGGCTTGTGCTGCTTTGCGATAAGCAGAAACTTTAAAAGGATTTTCCCCTTTTAATTCCAAATAGACCGCTATTTTTTCCAGTAATCGTAATACATCTTTTTTATTATGTGTCATTTTGCTCACCTGCTTATCATCATAGCTTATGGACAGCTTCGTTAAAAATAAAAAGCTTCTTTTGTCATATTAACTGTGTATGCTCTTGGATCAATGTTTTACCGAATTCGGTTGATGTACATGCGCCCGGGTCGATGGTTTCTCGATTTCGGTTGATGTCCGTGATCACGGGTCGATGTTTTCTCTTTTTCGGTTGATGCCCGCATTCCAGGGTCGATGTTTTGCCAATTTCGGTGGATGTCCGTGATCCCTGGTCGATGTTTTCTCTTTTTCGGTTGATGCACACGCGCCCAGGTCGATGTTTTCTCGATCTCGGTTGATGTCCACGTGCTCCGGTCGATGGTTCCTCTTTTTCGGTTGATGTACACGTGCCCTGGCCGATGGTTCCTCTTTTTCGGTTGATGTCCGTGATCCCTGGTCAATGCTTTCTCTTTTTCGGTTGATGTCCGTGATCCCTGGTCAATGCTTTCTCTTTTTCGGTGGATGTCCGTGATCCCTGGTCGATGTTTTCTCTTTTTCGGTTGATGCACACGCGCCCAGGTCGATGTTTCCTCGATCTCGGTTGATGTCCACGCGCTCCGGTCGATGGTTCCTCGATCTCGGTTGATGTCTGTACTCTTATTAGTTGATTCAACCAATTGTCACAGCCGAAAGCAGCCAAACAAAAGACTGATTCGCCGGAGGTCTATACCAATTGTACATAAATTGAACGGTATATCCTGTCATGAGGAATCAGTCTCTTGAATGGATATGGTGATATGGATCCCATTACCCATGTTGTATTCCATTTAATTAAGACCGAAAAATCGATTTCCAATCCAATATGCTTTCTATTTTGGAAAACCATAAGTCTTTTAATTGACCAGATAATACCGGGGTATGTTCAACGATCAACCTGGCGATGAACGAATCACCGATCCATGACTGAACATTGCCTAACGGTGTTAAGGCCAGTATATATAAAATAACAAACAGTATCAGATATATTTCTACAAACCCAAGCACAGCACCCAATAGTCGATTGATCGAATGCAGTACGGGTAACTCTGCAACAAAATCCAGCATCGAAGCAATGATTTGTAAAACGATTTTTACTGCGAAAAAGATAATCGCAAAGGAAATCGCATTATAAAACGCGGCCTCCATCGGCTCAGACTGCAGGAATACCGCCCATGAACTGTCACTGGACAAGTCAGGATACGGAATCCAAAGGGAAAGCTTTGCTGCCAGGTTATCGTAGTATATTGCCGCGATAATAAAGGCAACGATAAAGCCAGCTAAATGAAAGACTTGCAGAATGAACCCTCGTTTTAGCCCCATGAAAAAGCCAAAAAGTAATAAAACAAGTAAAATCAGATCAACCATAATATTATTTTTCCTCTTTCCTATTTATTGAACCTAATAATTTAGCATATTCTTCTTTTAGTTTTAAGTACTCATTCATCGAATTTACGGCGGTTAATACAGCCAATTTTGCTGTGTCCAAATCTTTATTTGCAGCTTGAATCTCGTGCATTTTCTGATCCACCAGGCTGGCAACAAGACGTACATGGTGTGCTGGTTCCGTGCCAACAATGGTATAGGACTTATTATGTATTTCAACCGTTATCCGGGTTTTATCGTTCTGGGTCACATGGCTACCCCCTCAGAAAAAATTGTTCACTTTATCTTAACATGAAGGACGGCATTTAGGGAACTGAAACATTTAAGTTACTGTGCCAGTGCGACCTTGTAAAGAGCAGTATACATTACTTTAATTTATTGCGGAGAGGAAACGACCACTTGAAAACCCCTGATCCAACCATAGCTTGAATCAGGGGTTTCAACTTATGACCGTACATAAGCATCATATGTGTCATTAACTGCAGAAATAATTGTTTGATAGGATGCTTCTACCTCTTCATCCGTTAGTGTCCGCTCAGGATGCTGATAAAGCAAACGATAAGCGATTGACTTTTTCCCATCTGGCAAATGCTCGCCCGTGTAGACATCAAAGATTTGGCTATCCTTGACCAGGTCCTTTCCAGTTTGTTCAATCAGCGTCTTCACATTACCAGCCTTGACCTCGTCATCCAAAACAAAAGCGATATCACGAATCGTTGATGGATACTTCGGAATTGGCTGGTAGCCTGGAACATTTTTATGAGCAGTTAACACTTGCTCCAAATTAATGTCAAATACATATGTTTCCTGCAAATCCAGCTGTTTCGCAAGTTGTGGATGTACCTGGCCGAGAAATCCGATGACCTGTTCATGATGGACAATTGTTGCACATCGACCCGGGTGCATGTCAGGGATAGTTTCTTGCTCAAATGTCACTGGAAGTTGCAAATAATTAAACAAACCTTCAACAATCCCCTTGGCCACATAAAAATCAACAGCTTTCTTTTCCTGCTGCCATTCATGATCCAGCCATAAACCGGATAATACACCAGCTAAGCGCAACCGCTCATCAGGCTGCTTCGTTACTTGTTTCTCATCTGTGACAAAAATCGAACCCAATTCATAATACGCGATATCAGCCTGATTTCGCGCCATGTTATACGTGGCAACATGAAGTAATTCCGGAAGAAGGCTCAGCCGTAAATACTTATGATCCTCACTCATCGGCATGGAAAGCTGTACCGGTACCGGATTGTCTAATGCAATCTCCGGGCTGATCAGCTTCTGAATATAGGCATCACGAGTCAATGAATATGTGATTGTTTCCATCATCCCCATACCTTGCAGCAATTTTTTTACTTGCCGTTTCAAATACTGTCGTTGGGTTAATCCACCTGCTTGAGCGGCACCTTGTGGCAGGGTATATGGCAGATTATCATACCCGTAAATACGTGCGACCTCTTCCAGCATATCTTCAAAAATGGTGATATCTCCACGACGAGTAGGTACGTGTACATGGAAATGATCCTTCGTTTGTTCATATCCAAAACGCAACGTCTCCAGGATGCCGGCAACCTCCTCGGCAGTTATAGTTGTGCCGAGCCGTTTGTTGATTTCCTCTGTATCCATATCGATTTCTTTTTCGGTATAATCTAACGCGTCTACAATCACCGGTTGTTTTAGTACCTTGCCATTTGCATATTGTTCCAGAAGCTGACAGGCACGAACTCCTGCCCGATTTACTCGGTTTGGATCAACACCCTTTTCAAATCGGGTACTAGATTCACTGCGCAGGCCGGTTTTCTTTACCGTTGTTCGTACAGTCGCCGGATCAAAGTATGCCGCCTCCAGCAGGACCGTTCTCGTTGTCTCCGCTACTTCCGTATTGGCACCACCCATAACACCGGCAAGCGCCACGGGTTCCTTCCCATTTGTAATAACCAGGTTTTGCGGTGACAATACCCGCTCCTGTCCGTCTAATGTCACCATGGACTCATTTTCCATGGCACGACGAACGACAATCTCCTTCGTGCCCAAACGATCATAATCAAACGCATGTAATGGTTGTCCGTATTCGAGCAGGACATAGTTGGTAATGTCCACCACATTATTGATCGGACGAATTCCTGCCGCCATTAAATAATTCCGCATCCACAGTGGCGCTGGTTTTATTTCAATGTCTTTTACAATAAATGCGCCATAATATGGGGCTAAGTCCGGTGCATCCACCTGGACAGCTATAGATGACGTAGCAGCCTCGTCTATTGGTGATACGGTTTCTTCAGGCAACTGGAGCGGCTGATTTAAGATTGCGGCTGCCTCATAGGCAACTCCCATCATATTAAGACAATCCGCCCGGTTCGGCGTCAGATCGAAATCCAGCACAGCATCGTCGAGATTAAGCAGTGACGTGACATCCTGGCCAATTGCTGTATCTTCCGGAAAAACAAAAATACCATCTGCGACATCCTTAGGTACATACTTTTCTTGAATTCCCAACTCCTGCAAGGAACAGATCATGCCGTTGGATTCGATGCCCCTTAGCTTTACCCGTTTAATTTTGACGTTGCCAGGCAATACGGCACCAGGTTTCGCTACAGCCACTTTTTGCCCTTGTTTGACATTTGGCGCACCGCAAATAATTTGCAGCAGTTCCCCATCGCCTATGTCGACTTGACACAAATTTAATTTATCGGCATTTGGATGTGGCCCACATTCCGTAACAAATCCTACGACAACATTTTTACTCGGTTTGGCGATATATTCGATGCCATCTACTTCAATGCCGCTTTTGGTAATCTTCTCCGCTAGCTCGTTCGTTGATAAATGTGTAATATCAACATAATTTTTTAACCAATTTAATGAAACTAACACGATTCTTCCTCCTTACGCTTGATGAAACTGTTTTAAAAATCGTTTATCGTTTGTGTAAAATTGACGAATATCGCCAATCCCGTACTTCAGCATCGCAATCCGATCTGGGCCCATTCCGAAAGCAAACCCCGTGTAAATACTTGGATCGTACCCAGCCATTTCTAATACATTCGGGTGCACCATGCCTGCCCCAAGAATTTCAATCCAGCCAGATCCTTTACAAACGGAACAGCCCTCTCCATGACAGACTTTGCAAGAAATATCCATTTCGACAGATGGCTCCGTAAATGGAAAGAAACTTGGCCGTAATCGAATTTCCCGATCGGCACCAAACATTTTTTTCGCAAATCCATCCAATACCCCTTTCAGGTCACTCATACGAACATCTTTATCTACATAGAGTCCTTCAATTTGGGTAAATTGATGGGAGTGGGTGGCATCATCCGTATCTCGGCGATATACCTTACCAGGACAAATCATCTTCACGCCTTTGTTACCCTTGTATTCGCGCATGGTACGTGCTTGAACTGGAGACGTATGGGTGCGCATTAATAATTCATTGGTAATATAAAATGTATCTTGCATGTCACGAGCCGGGTGATTTTTTGGCAGGTTTAATGCTTCAAAGTTAAAATAGTCCGTTTCAACTTCCGGACCTTCGCGTACTTCAAATCCCATCCCAATGAACAGATCTTCAATTTCTTCAATGATACTTGTCAGTAAATGCGGGCCGCCCGTCTTTACTGGTCGTCCTGGTAACGTGACATCAATCGTTTCTGATGCAAGCTGTTTTTCCAGGGCAAGGTGTTCAAGTGTTTCTTTCTTCTCCTCAATAGCTGCGGTGATCGATTCTCGAACCCGATTGGCGATCTCACCAACGACCGGACGTTCTTCCTTTGATAAACTGCCCATACCTTTTAAAATTCCGGTAATGGACCCTTTCTTTCCTAAATAAGTGACCCGAATGGATTGTAATTCTTTCTGGTCATTCGTCTCTTGTATACGCGCCAATGCTTCTGTTTGCAGTGACTCCAATTGCTCTTTCATTCATACATCCTCCTTGTGATCTAGTTGCGCGCGGGCCAGCGACTTCTGTCATAGTCATTGACACTCCAAACGCCATCGTTCGGGCGTTCTGCGGTCTCTTGACTATGCCCGCGTCGTTAAACGGCCCGCTGCACGTTTCTAAATAAAAAACCCCGCCCCCTATAAAAAGGGACGAGGCTTTGGTTTCGCGGTACCACCCTTGTTGACATAAAAAAAACATATGTCCAACTCAAAATCATGATAACGGATGTACATCCGGTATACCTTTACTCATCGTTTCATGAGGTCCAAGTACCAGCTCCAGAGTGAAATTGTAACAACGAAACAGCAGAAATGCTTTCAGTCTAGGCATTTCCTCCCTGCGGCCATTTTAAATGTTTGTAACAAGCTCCTTCATTGCTATCGTTTTATTCATTTTCATTCGAGTAACCAGTTATCGTGCAAATTTCTTTTATTATAGTCAAAAAACGCACATCTTGCAACACTTACCCCTGCAAATAATACATAAAAATACCTGCTGCGATACTGGCGTTTAATGATTCGGCCTTTCCATAGATTGGAATAGTAACCCGAAAGTCTGCCAACTGAAGGACATCTTCACTGATACCAGCGCCCTCGTTGCCAACAATTAATGCAATTTTGTTTGAAGGGGTCAATTCAGTATATACCGTAGCCTTCGATAAAGCCGATGCCCAAACTGTAAATCCTTCTTCCTGTAAGTCAGGAATTTTTGTCATGAGATCTGCTTGAAAAATTGGCATATGAAATATAGATCCCTGTGTGGAACGGATCACTTTTTCATTATAAACATCCACCGTATTATTTCCTAAAATTACCGCATCAAAGCCAGCAGCATCAGCCGTACGAATCATTGTTCCCAGATTTCCTGGATCCTGCAGGGAATCGACCAGGAGCAACTTTTCGAAAATTCCCGCTTCATGCTCTTTCATCTTTACTACTGCAGCAATTCCTTGCGGTGTCTTTGTACTGGAAATATGGTTCATCACCGCAGAAGAGACAAGCGAATACGGGTATCCCTTTGCAACGTCAGGAACAGTTATCCCATCCTGTATAATCAGTTCAGCCAATTCCCAATCACTTGCACAAGCTTCCTCAATCAGGTGAAAGCCCTCCACTAAAAAAGCATGTGTCTCTACCCGACTTTTCTTTTTTCTTAATTTGTTCCATTGTTTTACTTTATCATTATGTATCGACGTAATCATTTCACTGCTCCTTATGTTCCGCGGCTTTTCTTTCATCATACATACTTTCTCATCTTCTGGTCAAACTATAATGCAAACTACACAATGAGGTGATTGGATTGGATTTGAATTTACGAAAAGCCATTCTAACCAATATTGCATCAAACGATCAGGAACAGCTAAACGATACGATTGTTGATGCCATTCAAAATGGTGAAGAAAAAATGCTTCCCGGTTTAGGTGTGCTGTTTGAATTGATTTGGAAACAATCGAACCAAGAGGAAAAACAAGAAATGGTCAACAGTTTGGAACAAGGCGTGAAAGAAGCTACGAATTGATGTCTTAAAAGTTATCCATCGTCTAGTAATGTTGTCAAAGTCATTCCGTAAAGATGCAAGTCTTCACGGAATGACTGTCTGCTTTAGAGGAGGTTTTACAACTTTCGACAAAAAATGATTCTTAAGTCATGGTGATTTCTCCACTTCTCCCCTTTGTACGTCCACACCCTCCCATATTTCGCTAATTTTTCCAATAACATAGTTCTTTAGTCTTGTTAACTTTTCTTTTATTCCACATAAAAACAGGAAACATGGAATTCTTTTTCTTTCCTATTTGACCAATGTTTTCAAGCATGATATATAATTATTCGTAGTATAGTTGTTATTAAGCTTTGTTCTTAATAATATAGTTTAGAAGAATGAATACGGGGGAGGAATTTGTTACATGGACGAGATGCAAAATGGAGAACCCAAAAGAAAAGGGATTTCCAAGAAAGTCATTGCCATTATCGTGGTGGCCGTTTTGCTTATAGGTGGCGGTGTTGCCGCGTATGCGCTATTAACCGGCACGGATAAAGCGCAATACTTTAAAGCGGAACAGAGCACCATCACATTTATGCAAGACCAATTTACCAAACGATATGAACCTGAAATCGACTGGAGTAAACAAGCCCGGGAAAATCCGACTGAAACAACATTTGATTTGTCAGGGGAAATCAATCAAGCTGGCGGCTATGGGCTGATGGACCCACAGCAAATGATAAATAACGCTACACTTAGCCTGACAGCACAAACCGATCTGAACAAGAAACAACTGATTACCAATATGAAAGCAAACGTTGGCGGCATGGAAATCAAGGATATGAGCTTTTACCTTGATGCCGATCAGCTAAGAGTGGGTCTGCCATTTCTTGACGAATCCTTGCAAATAAAAGACAAAGATATCGGTAGTTTATTGCATGAAGCAGATCCAACGTTTCCTGAAGGTGAAACACTTAATTTTGATACTTTCTTTGAATTAGTAAAAGGACTTTCTGAAAAGGATCGTGACTACCTGAAGGAAGAATACATGACCGCAATTTATAAAGATTTACCAGAAGATGCGTTTGAATCCACAAAGGAAACCATTAAAGTGGATGACAAGAATTTTGATACGAAGAAATTGACGTTCCATCTTACGGAACAAGAAACAAAAGATATTCTCGTATCAATTCTGGAAAAGGTACAAAATGACAAAAAGCTACAAAAAATAGTGAAAGAACAAATGGAAATCCGGTTTTTTGGTATTAATCCAACCGCATTGGATGTTGATTTCAAGGAAAGTTTGGATGATTTATTTGGCAAAGAGCTTGATGAAGCAATCGAGGACGTCAAGGATTCCCGCATTCCACATGGATTGACATCGATCATTTGGGTGAAAAATGACCTGATTGTAAAACGTGATTTTAGTATTGGTGCCGGCAGCAGTAAAGACAATATCCAAACACTTACTGTAAAGGGAACCCACCTGTTAAGTGATACAACACAAAAATTCGATTACACAATCACAGGTGGAGACGACATTCAAAAGGAAGCCGTCACACTTAATGGGGATTTATCATGGAAAGATAATAAAGCAAACGATTCTATTAAACTCGTAATGGACGAAGGAGAACTTTCCTATACGAGCACGGAAGAATTAAAGAATGATAAACGCAACTTTGAGCGTGAATTCTCCGTATCCGGCCCTGGGGCTGAATCCTACAGTCTTCATTGGGCAGGCGACGCTTCCTATGATCATGATAAAATGAACTCAGAAAATACATTTTCGCTTGACGCACCTGGAATTAATCAAGACGCATTCAGCCTTCATGTTGCCAAAGATGCGAAAACGATTAAAGAAGTGAAAACGCCTGATAATTCAAATGTCAAAGATCTAGGGAGCATGTCTGTCAATGAAATCATGGACTACGTTGAAACAGATGTGATGCCACAATACCAGCAATGGATAATGGGGATCTTAGGTAACGGCGGCGGACTTAATGGCCTTTAAGAACGTTTAAAACGGATCAGGCCTGTTCGAAGGAAGTGATCACATGGTTTTTCTGAAGCATATTCTATTATTTATGCAACAAAATGGTAAGAAACTGCGGAGGAAGTGGTTATCACTTCCTCTTCTTTTGCTTTTTCCAATTATCATCGTTGTGTTAAGTGCTGCCATCCTGGCATCCTTCATGGATCAAGATGATGCAGAGCCGATTCAAGTCGGGTTAGTCGATCTGGATCAGTCCAAGGAAACGCAACTGGTTGTGAAGTTAATTGAGGAATCAAGCCAATTAGGTAGTTATATCGCAATTCATGCATTATCTAACGAGGAAGCTGTTCAACAATTAAAGCAAAATAAATTAAGTGGATACATAACTTTTCCCAAAGGATTTACTAGTGACTTATATGAGGGGCATTCGGTAACCATCCCAATAACCGGGAATCCGGATAAGCGCACAGATAGTTATATCATCAATGAGCTGATGGAGAGTGTTTCGCGACATATTCGTGCCGCCCAAGCCAACATTTTAACCATCAACTACTACTTAAAACAATTACCGATCACAGTAGAAGAACGAAATGATCTTGTTTTTGACCAGTTTACCAGCTTTATCTTTTATACAATTGGGAAAGACAAAATTTTACAAGAAGAAGAAGTGACCAATCAGGCAACAAGCTCACCAGTACACTATTACTCGCTAGCAAGCTGGTTTATCATCACGACTATTTGGCTAATTGCTTTCTTTTCGATACTAAGCGATGATGAGCCCGAGCGTATGGATCAACGGATGCGGTTATACGGTGTAACCGGACTACAGCGGCTAGTAGCCAAAATGCTGATATCCTTGATGGTGACCATGATTTTCAGCCTGTTCGTACTTATTTTGCTACAACATCTTTTGGATATTAATCTGGACGGG
Source organism: Lentibacillus songyuanensis (assembly GCF_039548255.1). Lineage (NCBI taxonomy): Bacteria > Bacillati > Bacillota > Bacilli > Caryophanales > Bacillaceae > Lentibacillus > Lentibacillus songyuanensis. Next base: position 116,936 of record NZ_JBCLVH010000007.1, on the reverse strand, counting down.
GAAGATTACCGACGAATTGCCATCCTTACCCTTTTATATAGTTTCACCTTTTTATTAGGTTTAGCTATGATTGAAACATGGATAAAATCAGCAAAACTAAGGCTGCTCATCCAATCACTATTTACGTTGGCTACACTGCTAGTTAGCGGTGCTATTGTACCCGTATTGTATTTTCCGGTGTATATCCAATCGTATTTGTCCTACAGTTTTGCTAGTCAAGCCTTTCAGTGGCTGCAGGAAATCATCTTAAATGAACGACTGTATGCAGATTATCTGCCGCTGGCACTCCTGTGTGCCTCAGGAATGTTTATCCTTATAGCCAGTTCGTTGTGGAAGGAGCGGAAGAAATCATGAACGCCATCATGAAAACCCGGCTAATGCATTGGAAGAAACATTGGCTCGCACTTATTTTTTGGCTCTTTATTCCTCTTGCAGCGACGGTTGGTACGATCACGATGACGAATACAATAACTTCCGATAGTAACATCCCGGTTGGCGTCGTGATGAAAGACGAATCAAAAGCAGCAAGCGAATTATTGCAGGAGATTAAGTCAACACCTTTCATCGATGTACACCTGCTCCACGAGAATGATGCGCTATCCGAATTAAAAAAACATCAGCTGGACAGTGTATTTGTTATCCGTGATGGCTTTGAAGCAGAACTTGATCACGGTGGGCGGAATCAGTTACTCACAAGCTATCAATCTGACCTATCGTTCGCTTATACACCGGTAAGAGAAATGATTCTGTCCTATATCCAGCAGGAAACAGGAAGAATGAAAGCTGCCCGTACCGTTCTGGAACTGGCTGATTCATATACGTCATCCGAGAAATGGACACAAGATGAAATTATCACCAAGGCCAAAGAGGTGCAATCAACAGAAGATCTGTTACATACATCGTTTTCCTTTGGAGAGAATCCATCAGCTTCCACAGATTCTGTCAGCATGGTAAATACATGGGGAATCTGGTGTGTGTTTACCCTGTTATCCACGCTCATGCTGTTTGACTGGGTCATTCACGAAAAGCATGCAAGTGTAACAACCCGGTTTGCGTTTGTACGCTATTCGTTTAAACATTATCTCATCCTGAATTTCTGTGTCTATACAGTTGTATGTTTTATCATCGATTTGATCACATTAAGCGTATTTTGGGGACTGTTTCGTGAACATATTTCCATTTGGAACATGATAGCTTTTCGATTGCTGTTAAATATGGCGGCCTTCTTGTTCGCAAACCTGTTTAAACACCCCTTTTATTATTACACAACTGCATTTGCCCTGACCCTTATCTTTGCCATTGGCAGTGGTGCCGTTATCCCCGTCACCGGGTTGACGAATAAATGGCCATGGATGGAAATGCTTAACCCCCTCCAGCCATTTCTCAGCGGCAAAGCCTGGAACTTTTCATCCTGGATTATTTTGCTGCTGGCACTGCTCTGGTATTGCAGAAAGGAGAAATATCATGCTTCACGTTAACCAATTACAAAAACGCTATGGTAAAAAACAGATATTGGATAACATTACTTTTTCCGCTAATCGCGGAGAAGTGATTGGGCTCGTAGGCGAAAATGGCGCAGGGAAGTCAACCTTGCTAAACATGCTGGCTACCCTTGCCCAGCCAAGTGCAGGATCCATCGTATTTAATCAGCTAAACTATCAGGACAATCGAAAAAAAGTCCGTAAACAAATCGGTTTTGTTCCTCAGGATATTGCTGTCTGGGACGAATTCAGTGTGGAAGAAAACATGGTTTTTTTCGAAAAATTATCATGGAAAAAGAAAAGTAAGGATGCATTGCGTAATCTATGCCTTGATGTGAATTTGGATAAGTGGAAAGAACCGGTTAAAACATTATCTGGCGGAATGAAGCGAAAATTAAACTTGGCAATCACCCTGATCCACGACCCACAATTGCTATTATTGGACGAACCGACCGCTGGAATTGATTTAAAATCGCGCAAAGAAATTGGCACCTATTTACAGAAACAAGCAACAGAACGTGACAAGCTGATCATGTATACCTCCCACGATATGGATGAAATTATTAATATCTGTGACCGCATCTACTGCATTGGCCGTGACCCATTTTATTACCAACTATTGCGGAATGCCGGAAAGGACGTTATCAAAATTTGAGTATGAAAAAAGAATAGGTATAATAAGATAACTCCCTGGAACTGCGATGTCGCGTTCTAAGGGAGTTCGTTTATCCTTAACGGACATTTTTGAGTTAGTGCTGAAAAAGTGAAATAGATTGGTTTTGAAAACATCTGCATCTCGCACGTTTTGGGTCTGCTCCCGCACGTTTTGGATCTGCTCTTGCACGTTTCAAGCCTGCTGCCGCACGTTTCACACAATTCACAAAGGCATTGTAACTCCGATACCTGAGACCTTAGCCTTTATTTATTTCTTTATATAGATTCAAATACATCTGCACGTTGGTATATCTTCAAATTCTAATGAAATATGTTTTAATCTACACGAAATGCATTTAAAGTGATAAAATAGGAAAAAGTTAAAAACTTTTAGAGATAGAATTTTTAGAAAGAAGGAATCAAAATGGCAGAATTACGTAGTGATATGATCAAAAAAGGTATCGACCGCGCACCCCACCGAAGCTTACTTCATGCTGCAGGAGTAAAAACAAGAGACTTGGACAAACCATTTATCTTAGTGGTCAATTCTTACATAGATATCGTTCCAGGACATGTTCATTTACAAGAATTCGGAAAAATCGTAAAAGAAGCGATTCGCGAAGCAGGTGGAATCCCATTTGAAATGAATACAATTGGTGTGGATGATGGAATTGCCATGGGACATATTGGGATGAGATATTCGTTACCTAGCCGTGAGCTTATCGCTGACTCGGTTGAAACGGTAGCGAATGCACATTGGTTTGATGGAATGGTTTGTATTCCTAACTGTGACAAAATCACTCCGGGGATGCTACTAGGGGCATTGCGTGTTAATATTCCATCCATATTTGTCAGCGGAGGCCCGATGAAAGCAGGAACGGATAGTGCAGGCAATCCCCTTTCCCTTTCATCCGTATTTGAAGGAGTAGGTGCCTATCAAGCTGGACAAATTGATGACGCTAGATTACTAGAACTAGAACAAAACGCTTGTCCTACTTGTGGATCATGTTCTGGAATGTTTACTGCAAACTCGATGAACTGTCTCGCTGAAGGCATCGGATTGGCACTTCCTGGGAACGGTACAATCTTAGCTGTTTCTGAAGATCGGAAAGACTTCGTTCGAAAATCGGCGAAACAATTAATGGAATTGATTAAAATGGATAGAAAACCACGTGACATTGTTACAAAAGAAGCGATTGATAATGCATTCGCACTAGATATGGCAATGGGTGGTTCAACTAATACGGTATTACATACGTTAGCGATGGCGCAAGAAGCAGAAGTGGATTACCCAATCGAGCGAATTAATGAAGTAGCGAATCGCGTTCCACATTTAGCAAAGGTGGCACCAGCATCCGATTATCACATAGAGGATGTTCATCGTGCCGGCGGAATCCCCGCCATTATTCATGAACTGCTTAAGAAGCCTGGTGCCTTTAATGGAGATTGTCTCAGTGTTTCCGGTAAAACAATTGGAGAAACAGTTAAAGATGCGGAAATTCTGGATGAAAATGTCATTCATCCATTAGATAACCCACACTCAGAACGTGGTGGACTTTCTGTTTTGTTTGGAAACCTGGCTCCCAACGGATCGATTATCAAAGTAGGCGCCGTAGATCCCGAAGTTGGCGGGTATCACCGTGGGCCTGCCATTTGCTTTGATTCACAAGAGGACGCACTTGAAGGAATTAATGCAGGCAAGGTAAAAGAAGGACACGTCGTTGTGATTCGCTATGAAGGCCCTAAAGGCGGACCAGGAATGCCAGAAATGCTTGCGCCAACTTCCCAAATTGTTGGTCGTGGTTTAGGTGCAAAGGTTGGCTTAATCACAGATGGACGTTTCTCAGGCGCATCACGAGGTATTTCGATCGGTCACATCTCTCCAGAAGCTGCGGAGGGTGGTCCAATTGCATTTATAGAAGATGGCGACATGATTGAACTTGATTTAACTAACCGTACCATTAATTTGGAAATTTCCGATGAGGCATTTGATAAACGAAAAGCAAATTGGCAAGGCTTTGAACCTAAAGTGAAAAAGGGTTGGCTTGGACGCTATTCCAAACTCGTAACTTCTGCTAATACAGGTGGGGTTATGAAAATATAAGAAGAAGAAAACATTGCCCAGAGAAATATCTGAGCAATGTTTTTTATGACAGTGTCTCCACATTATCTCTTTAAAAAAGAAAGTATTGCCACAACAAACATTTGCGGGTAAACTATAGTTAACAAGGGGGATCTATCATGGAAATTAGAGATGTACAAACCTTCATGCAATACATATTATCAGCGAATCAATCAACTCCCTACAGCTCCCCTATGGCGGATTTACCATTTAAACAAATGCTGCAGGAAAAGATGAATCAGGCTGCATTATCGAATCACCCAATACATTCCTATACAGATCCGACAGCCCAATCAATGCCTAACGCCTACATGTCAACACCCGCTTCTGCAACAACCGCAGCGACAGGGGATATCCAATCGATGATAGCAAATACGGCAGAAAAATTCGGCATCGATCCAAAACTGATTGATTCGATCATTAAAATGGAATCCAATTATAATCCAAATGCAAAAAGCGATGCAGGTGCCCAGGGGCTGATGCAACTGATGCCTGGAACTGCACGCAGTCTTGGCGTTACAAATCCATATGATGCCCAGCAGAATATGGAAGGTGGAACAAAATATTTAGCCGAAATGCTTCAACGTTATAATGGTAATCTGGAATTAGCAATTGCTGCTTACAATGCTGGACCTGGGAACGTTGATAAATATCAGGGGATTCCTCCATTTAACGAAACACAAAATTATGTAAAAAATGTTCTAAATAACTATTTGGCCTAAAGTCGCCTAGTATGAAATTGGCAACAGGATCGAACCTGTTGCCAATTTTTTTATCCAAAAATAATCTCATTCACTTTGTCACGATCCAACTTTTTGATTACTTCTACAATCAGCTTTACGGCATTTTCAAAATCGTCACGGTGTAAAATAGCGGCATGAGAATGGATATACCGGGTTGCTATCGTGATGGATAGCGCTGGTACACCATTGGCTGTCAAATGAATCGAGCCTGAGTCCGTTCCACCACCGGCGATCGATGTATACTGATATGGAATATGCTGTTCATCTGCTGTATCAACAACAAGATCGCGAACACCTTTATGGGAAACCATCGATGCATCATATAATACGAGCTGCGGACCCTTACCAAGCTCGCTGTCAGCATCTTTGTCAGACACTCCTGGCGTATCCCCTGCAATACCAACATCCACAGCAAAACCAATATCCGGCATAATGGTATGAGTCGCTGTCTTTGCTCCGCGTAAACCGACCTCTTCTTGAACGTTACCAACACCATAAACGATATTCGGGTGGTTGACGTCTTTTAACTGTTTTAGTACTTCAATCGCAATAGCACAACCGATTCGATTGTCCCACGCCTTGGCCAACAGCATTTTTTCATTCTTTAACTGGGTAAATTCAAAATAAGGAACAATCGAATCACCAGGTCGAACGCCAAAATCGCTTGCTTCTTCCTTGCTAGATGCACCAATATCAATGAACATATCCTTGATTTCGATCGGCTTTTTACGTGCTTCTGCTGATAAAATGTGTGGTGGCTTTGAACCGATTATCCCGGTCACATCCCCTTTTGCAGTCATTATTGTCACCCGTTGGGCAAGCATTACCTGACTCCACCAGCCACCGGTAGTCTGGAAGTAAAGATAGCCTTGATCATCAATCC
>NZ_JBCLVH010000007.1:17948-110821 GCF_039548255.1 Lentibacillus songyuanensis | reverse complement strand
ATGTACAGTTATCCTCCTTTAATAATTCACATTTCCATTATAACTGGGTTGTTTCCAATCACAAAATAATATTGCCTTTCAATACCCTTGATCCTGCCGCTCGTAGTTAATTTCATTTTTCTTCCTATAGGCTTGGTATACTGCCTCTTCATCAAATCCCAATTGCTTTCCTAATACCAAATACGCGACAAACAATTGTTCATAGTTGGCTACAGACGGATCCTGGTTGAATAGTATACAGGAGGAAAAAACATGGTTAAACTGCTCGGTTACGGTGTTTTCTCCATTTTTAATGGTCTGAGATTCATATCCATAACCGCAATCGAGACCCAGCGACATAATAAAATGCAGACCATCCACATACTCTGCTAAGATAATATCCTGTTTACTTTTAGGTTTTACACTCCAAAATTTAAAACAGCGTGTCTCATTAGCAAGTTCACCGATTTCTACGAAGAGTGCGAGTATCTTCTCTTGAAATAAATCTTTGCCAGTCACTTCTTGTGTTTTTTCAATATAATGGTCTAATTGTTTCTGCATCGTAAATAACGTATTCCAGTCCATATTGTCGTACCCCTTTATTGCTTTTATTCGATTGTATCACGAAAAAGTGATTATAGTGAAACCTTAATGCATTGCTATCCGTAGTAGAACATAACTACATTCTTAGGAGACGGGTACTATGATTGTATTTTTGTTCCGCGTACTTATTTTGGTTGCACTTGCTTTTCTTGTTTACACCATAATTCAATACATTAAAAGTCCACGCAGAAAATTACAAGCCGCCAAGAGAAAAAAGGCATTCTTTTTATTAGATGAGGAACAAAACAGTAAAAAGAACTTGCAATTTGTTTATAAAGGCTGTCTGTTTGAGGGAGAAAAATATGTAGGTATTACGGAACATGCATTCGAAGTCATTACCATTCTTGTTACAGCACCAGAACCGTTAGATTTACGAGGTTTTACACGGGACGACTTATATTTTTTAGAAGAGAAGCTGATAAGCCATTACCCGTATGCGCATATGGAATGGAAACATCCAATTAACCGATTACTGATCACGCCGGTGGAGTAACAGGATGTTAAAATAAAACTTCATTCAGTAGGTTTTCTAACTTTTAGATTTATTAAAAGAACAGGACTTAACAGCCGGTGAGATATCGGAACATTTTGCAATGTCAAAGCCAAGTATTTCACAACACCTTAAATTGCTTAAAAATGCAAATTTAGTTCAAGATGAAAAAAAGGACAGTATGTATTTTACGCATTGAACGCAACTGTTTTTCAGGACATCATCAGCTGGGCGATTGATTTTTATAACAGATAGGAGGTATCGCACGTATGAAAAAACATCCTTTTCCAATATTTTAGTTGTTTTATCTCTTCTTTCCTGGGTTATTGCTTTCCCCCATTTACCCTCACAAATTCCAACTCATTGGGATTTAAATGGTAATGTCAATGGGTATTCTTCTAAAGTAGGAGCTATGCTGATCATGGTCGGCCTTATTGTCTTTATGTACATCATGTTCATTGCAGTGCCGAAGATTGATCCGAAAATATATATTTTTAATTTATAAAAAAAGATAGCAAGGATAATCAATCCTTACTATCTTTAAAATCGCTTGTCTTTTTATATCCATTTTTTGTTCTACTGGGACTTCAGAATGCGCTCACTTCGAAGCAGGTTATTGCCGTGCCGGGTGCAGGCGGACTTTCTTAGCTGGACGCCTGGGACTTGGTTCTGCACCTTCGTGGAAAAAATCCCGCCATTTAATAACAATTTCTTTTCGTCGCAGCAAATAAATAAGTGGCAATAATGCGATGACACAGATGGCGACATAAAAAGGAGACAGGCTTGAAATCCATTGCCCGACAGATGTATAAACAAGCGCCAATGGAATGTTTGATAGCAAGGATGACTTAGTATATTCCTTAAACCCGGCTGTGATTTGGATTAGGCATAAGGATAACAGATGAAAATGGATAAATGGCACCAGTCGCAGTACCGCGATTTGGGTAGTCGTAAAATCGGAATGCTTGCCAATTAGTTTTTGTTGCATATTGGTCAACCGGTTGAAGGTTTTTGGCATCCAGCGGATAATACCATAAAAAACAACACTTGATAAGGTAATCCCAATCAGGGAGTATACGGTTCCGGCAACCGTTCCAAATAAAATACCCCCAGAAACGCAGATAAATACTACAGGAAGAAAAAATAATGGCCGTAATAAATGAAAACTGATAAATAATATAGGTGCAAACAAGCCGCCCGTTTCGATGATCGTCATGAAATAATTGCCAAACACATGCATAATGATCCCCCTTCTTCGTTGTCATCGTGGCAATCTTTTTTCATAAAGTGAAACTTCATTCTGTGGGTTGTTTTCGCAGTACAAGACATGCTATGCATTCGAAGACGAAGAGACGTGACTTTCGATCCTACCCTTTCCTACCACTGAATGTTAGTTGAACAGAATCAGGAGATTTACGGGCTGATTTACCCCACTTTTTTCTTAATTCATGTTTTACTCACGTTTAAGGGTGGGGGATTACAGTCCGTTAATGCGTGAAAACGATTAATACATGTATATGACAATAGACGAGCCTTTATGACATTAGCAGAGAAATAAGCAATCCAATCTGAAGAAAAATCAGCAGCGGTACCCCTAGCTGAAATGAACGGTGTTTTGTCTTATGGTGAAAAAATTGCATACCAAGAAACGAACCAACCGATCCGCCAATGATCATTATCCCCCATAATGTTTTTTCCGATATCCGCCACTGGTGGTGTTTTGCTTTTCGTTTATCAATTCCCATTACCACAAAGCCAAGCAAGTTTACTAAAATCACGTAACTAATAAGCAAAGTCATCCAATTTCCTCCATATTAAAAAATGACCATCCCCCAATCAAAGAGATGATCACTTTCGTCTTATTTTAAAGCTGCTTTTGCTTTATCAGTAAGCTGGGTAAATGCTTGTTCGTCATTAATGGCGAGATCTGACAACATTTTACGGTTCACTTCAATACCAGCTACTTTTAAACCATGCATTAACTTGCTGTATGAAATATCATTCATGCGTGCTGCAGCGTTGATACGTGCGATCCAAAGCTTACGGAAATCACGTTTCTTCTGTCTGCGGTCACGATATGCATACTGACCTGACTTCATTACTTGCTGTTTTGCTGTTTTAAATAACGTCCGTTTTGAACCATAATAACCTTTAGCTAGTTTTAATACGCGTTTACGACGTCTGCGCGTAACTGTTCCACCTTTTACACGTGGCATAATAATTCCCTCCTAATACAATCCAATGTATCCTCAATTAGTTTCATTATAATCTGTGTGCTTATTTATTCGGAAGCATTTGCTTAATGCGTTTGTAGTCTCCTGCAGATACAAGTGCAGATTTACGCAATTTGCGCTTTTGCTTTTGTGATTTGTGTGCGAACATATGACTTGTGTACGCATGTGAACGTTTCAGTTTTCCAGAACCCGTTCGTTTAAAACGTTTTTGTGTACCTTTATGAGTTTTCATTTTAGGCATAATAGAATTTCCTCCCAGAATTATTTTTCGTTAATTGGAGCAAGCATCATAAACATATTACGGCCTTCCATTTTTGCTTTAGATTCTACTGTCGAAATATCCTTTACTTCTTCAGCTAACCGATCTAAAACTTCCTGGCCAAGCTCCTTATGGGTAATTGCACGTCCGCGAAAACGAACCGATGCTTTTACCTTATCGCCATTATCAAGGAATTTACGAGCATTTTTTAATTTGGTATTAAAATCATGATCACCAATTCCAGGCGTAAAGCGAACTTCTTTAACATTGATGATCTTTTGTTTCTTGCGCGCTTCTTTTTCCTTCTTCTGCTGTTCATAGCGATACTTACCAAAATCCATGATCCGACAGACAGGTGGTTTCGCATTTGGAGCTACAAGAACCAAATCAAGGTTTCGTTTTGTCGCAATATCTAATGCTTCGTTTCGTGATTTCACTCCAAGCTGATCACCATTTGAATCAATCAGACGTACCTCTCTCGCACGAATTTTCTCATTGACATTCATATCTTTGCTAATAGCCAGCCACCTCCAAATTTATTGTAAAGCTATAATCGTTGACAAGTTATTTTCGCATAAAAAATGTGTCGGCACATCGATGCACCCACACCTTTCCAATAGTCTATTAGAAAAATTCGGACCAGTCAACAGCAAACATGCGTCGATCAGGTGAGAAGCGGGTGCTCCTACTTGTCTTTCGATCATTAAATTCAACTTTTACAGAATAACATCAAATAGGGTATATGTCAAACATGGGGTCTGTCCCCTACCGTGCTAATACATTACAACATTAACGTATTAGCGTAGTAGGAGACCGCCCCCAATTACAATGTTTTCTCGGCTATTTCTGTGGTAATCAGTTGTTTAAATGCTTCAAACGACATTGTTTCTGATTTTTTTTCACCGTAACGCCGGACATTAACGGCATTGTCTTGTAGTTCATTATCACCGACAACGAGGGCGAATGGTATTTTTTGCGTTTGGGCTTCTCGAATTTTATAGCCGATCTTTTCATCACGCTCATCCACCTCGACCCGTACACCTTCCAGTCTGAGTTTGTCTTCTACACGTTTGGCATAATCCAAGTGGGCTTGTGGTGATACAGGGATCACTTTCGCCTGCACAGGTGCCAGCCATGTTGGAAATGCGCCCTTATATTCTTCCAGCAAGAAGGCAACAAACCGTTCCATTGTCGATACAACTCCACGGTGGATAACGACTGGACGATGTTCTTTGCCATCTTCGCCGACGTATGTCAGGTCAAACCGCTCCGGTAATTGATAGTCAATCTGAACCGTAGACAATGTTTCATCTTTACCAATGGCCGTTTTTACTTGGACATCAAGCTTTGGACCATAAAATGCCGCTTCACCAATTGCCTCTACATACTCTACGCCCATCTCTTCCATTGTTTCCTTCAGCATCGATTGGGCTTTTTCCCACATTTCATCATTGTCGATATATTTTTCTTTATCGTCTGGATCACGGTACGAGAGTCGGAAGTAGTAATCGTTAATCCCAAAGTCCTCATATACTTTTTGAACCAGTTCCACAACACGGATAAATTCATCCTTCAATTGATCGGGGCGGGCAAAAATATGCGCATCATTCAAGGTCATTGCCCGTACCCGTTGTAGTCCGGCTAATGCGCCAGACATTTCATACCGATGCATCATGCCAAGTTCTGCAATTCGAACCGGCAAATTGCGATAACTGTATAACTGATTTTTATAGACCATCATGTGGTGCGGGCAGTTCATTGGGCGTAACACCAAATCTTCGTTGTCCATTTCCATAATCGGAAACATGTCGTCTTCATAATGGTCCAGATGTCCACTCGTTTTGTATAAATCAAGACTGCCTAGTACCGGTGTATAGACATGGTCATAGCCTAACCGTTCCTCCAGGTCCACGATATAGCGTTCAATATTCCGGCGAATCGTTGCTCCTTTTGGCAGCCACATTGGCAAACCTTGACCAACTTTTTGGGAAATGGTGAAAATCCCCAGTTCTTTTCCAAGCTTTCGATGGTCGCGTTCTTTTCGCTCCTCCAGGATGTGCAAATATTCGTCCACCTGGCTTTGCTTTTCAAACGCAGTCCCATAAATACGCTGCAGCTGTTGATTATTGCTGTCTCCGCGCCAATATGCTCCAGAAATACTCAGCAGCTTAAATGCTTTGATTTTGCTTGTAGAAGGAACATGGACACCTCGGCAAAGATCGAAAAATTCACCTTGTTTGTAAATCGTAACCTGTTCACCTTCTGGAATAGCATCAATTAATTCGAGTTTCAATGCATCATTCTGAAACATTTCCTTCGCTTTTTCACGTGTTACTTCAATACGTTCAATAGCCAAATTCTCATCAACTATCTTGCGCATTTCTTTTTCAATCGCTGGCAGATCTTCTGGTGTAATGGTATGCTCCATGTCCATATCATAATAGAAGCCTTCCTCGATAACCGGACCGACACCGAAGTTCACGTTCTTATATAATCGCTTAATCGCCTGGGCCATTAAATGTGCTGCGGAATGCCGTTCAATCTCAATGCCTTCCTTATTTTTATATGTGATAATCTCGATGGTTCCACCCTGATGTAATTCCCGTTTCAAATCATACAGTTTTCCATCCAGTTTGATCGCCAGTGCCTGTTTCTTTAGTCCTGGAGAAATCGAAGCTGCGATTTCCTCCCCAGTTGTTCCGGCGGGAAATGTCTTCTCGGCTCCATCCGGAAAAATAATTGCCATGTCTGCTGCCATAATGATCGCTCCTTTTTCTGGTTTTACTATTGCCATTTAAAACATTAAAAAACGCCCACCCCTCTGCTTCTATTAGCAAAGGGACGAGCGTTGGTCACGTGGTTCCACCCTATTTCCCGTAAAACATTACGGCTTTACATCATTAACGCAGATGATACGCTGCTATTTACTGAAATTGTTCAATAACAGAGTTCAAAGGTGGTAATCATCTGATTGTATAGTGGAAGCTTTCAGCCAGTGACCTCCATCTCTTTGTTATACAGCGCGCAAATGATCTTGTCCTTATCCATACTTGTTCATATGAAAATAATATAAATCGTATTATAGCCCTTCATGTTATGAAAATCAAGCCTTTACCGTTACTTTTTTAAAAAATAGGCGAAAGGAAATTGTTTAGACGACTTAAATTCCACTTTTTCCTCAAAAACATTAATCACGGTTAATGTTTTCGGCTCTGATGGGTGGTCCCCGTAAATTTTGATTTTTTTCGGTGCCATGGCTACCAATGGTGCTAAATTTAGTTCATCCTCATCCAGCCCGACAATATATAGTGGCTCGTTTTTCATAGCCGTTCGTAATTCTCGTTTCGAAAACAGTTTCCCATCTTCTTTAAAAAAGGTAAAAGGATTCCCTTGTAATACGTGGATTACGTTATAGGATGCTTCTTTTTTGGCAATATATTCACGCAGCATATTGACAAAGGCTTGATGATCTTCTTCCCGTTTAAATTCATCGATTGCCAGTCCCACATAATGAACTAATTGATCCTTAAAGGCTTTTAAGCGGAACTGAACAATGGAATCATAATGGATCCTTCCCGTGTTTTTAATGTTGGCAATGAATAAGGATTGCAATAATTGCCCCGGGTCCTTATTCTTGCGTACCAGCAGACTGTCCTCATCTTCTCCGGAAAAAATCCAATGGGTTAAATCCAGAATACGTTCCATTTCATCGTTGTTTGTATAGTAGTAGTAATCATTAATAATATGTCTTATCATATCTGTCAGCCGATGATGAATGAACACATCCTTCATAGCTCTGGCAATTGTCTCCAGCACTTCATTACCGGGGACTTGATAGTCGAGTTGCAGTTGATTCCCCCAATCTTTGTCAGTTTTCCAATGCAATTCAATTGTTCTGTTGTAACGAAATAAATACTCACAAAAACGGATAACTTCCTTGTCCGAATTAAAATAAACTTCCAGCAAACAACATCACCCTCATCCAAGACCAAACTGTTACATTATATGGACAAACGGATGAAAAAATGTACAATCTGAAAAAACTAGTAACAATACTATTTCTCAGGTTACTTTTTTCAATTCAATGGGGTATATAATTTGTAATTGATGGAAAATGCGACCTAGTGACAATTCTCTTTTGTGACGGTTTCCCTCATTCCACAGGAAGAAGAGTGCTTGGGTTTCGCTCTACCAGAATACTAAAGCTTTCCATAGGCACAACCTTAGTCTCATCCTGGTTTGGCAGCTCATTGACGGGAAAAGGCATCGAATGCTGGAGAAGAATTAATTTTGGTTCGGCCCTCAACTGCCGGTCGATGTACCGTACGACAGAAAAATTCACCCGTTCGGTCACTCAACTGCCAGAGCGTACATTCATCGGCGAACATCGGATATCCCTCGATCGGTATTCGCTTTTGCTGGTCAAAATCGAGGACCTGGCTGGAGAGACCAGGTGGCAAGCGCACTCCTATTTGGAAACATCCCCCCGTATGTCGCAGTCTAAAAAAATAGCGACAAACTATACTATAAAATGTCCTGATCCATGTACTTCTTATCCCTGCGCAAAAAGAAATCGGTGCATCCACCGATTTCTTTTATACTCCAACTTATTTAGTCGCGTCGGTTTTCCCCATCCATGGTTACCTCGACACTAACCTGCTTGATCCGTTCTATAATCCTACCTGCCTTAACGTGTTCTACCCCGCCCCGATTAGAAATCGCGAGTTGTTCTTCCAACTGTTCCAAGCTATAGTTAGATGTGAAAAATACTGGCAGGCGCTCCATCATCCGATACTGCAGAATGGAACCCAAAATTTCATCCCGGAACCAGGCTGACTGTGTTTCCGCACCAATGTCATCAAGCATAAGAACGTCCGCTTTTTTAAAATAATCTATCTTCTGGTTGATAGAGTCATCTTTAATCGAGCTCTTCATTTCCCGAACAAATTCTGGCATGAAAATTAGCATGGACGAGATGTTTTGTTGTTTTAATTCATTGGCCATGGCCCCGAGCAGGTATGTTTTTCCTATACCAAACGGGCCCGATAAATAAAACCCTTTTTCAGGGATGGCTGTTTGCGCCTGTTTGACAAACATCATGAGCTGTTTAACAATCGTCCGTCGCTTATCATCAATATCCATATTGTTGAAATTCGCATGCAAAATATCCTTGGGCATATACAAACTACGAATCAGACGTTCCTGCTCTCGTTGTTTTTCGTTTGCCACTCGATTATGACATTTCTCATAGGTTAAATGAATCTCACCCTTATCGGCTTGAAGCACCGGAGAATACCCTTGAATCATATTGATACATTGACCAAATGAAGCGCATTGATCACATTGTTTGGATTGTGTTTTATACTCATATAATTTCATGAGGCTTTTATCAATTTCAGTTTGTGTTAAATGTGGGTGCAAGCGAAGAAATTCACTTATTTCCGGATCCTCAAGAACTTCCTGCTTCATCGACAGGTAATTCTCTTGAAAGTTTTTATTTCCTTGCATCCATTTTTTTAATGTGGATTTAATTGGTTCCATACGAATCATCCTTGCAAATGATTATTTTTTACTCGTAAATTCGCGTAACAGTGCATCAAATTCCGCTTTCTCTTCTTCTGTCTCGGTATAGTTGGCTCCTGCATTGGCTTTTGCTTGTTTCTTCTTCCGTTCTTTAAACCAATCAGGCACCACTTCATTCGAAACGGGACGACGATAGTTTTGCTTTTTCGGGGATCCCTTTTGGTACTTGGCCTTTTCTTTTTTGGCAAATTCCATTGCTTCCTTCGCCGTTTGTAAATTGGCACGAGACCAATGACTGGCAATTGTTTCTAAATAAGCTTTTGATAATTTCATATTCGATTGAAGTAACACATAATGAATCAACACGTTCATCACAGGAGCTGGCAGACCCTGGGTAGTCATCACATCACGAATAATCTTCAAATCCTGTCCGGATGCATGGTTCCCACTGGACAAATCCTCCAATAATTGTTTTGGCGATATCGTTTCCAGTTCATAAATAAGCTGCTCTTCTTTCGTAGCAGGCTTTACAGTTGGTTGTCTCCGCTTCTGTTCTGTCAGTCGATCGGTCAGCTTGACAACCGATTCCTGATGACTGGAATGGAATAAATCATGACAAGCACCCTTAAATTCATCCGGATCAAGACTATTCTCGGCCGTTAATGCCCACATAACTGCTTTTTCAACCTCGTGTTCCGCCAAATCATATAATACCATCATTTGCGAAATGAGTTTCCGATTTTCTAAGGTTAGCACGGATTCCTCGGGGATCATTCGCTGGCGCAGCATCTGCCTCATCCATGTAAAATCAATGGTTCGCTCCTGTTCGGGAACTGGTATGTCAACTGCCTCTACAGGAGGGTCTTGCGGTTGAAATGTTTGGAATACCTCTTGAAACGCTGCGGTAATCTCATTGCCGCTTTCCTCCCTGGAATGAACCGAATAATGATTCTTCAACATAGCGAATTTATCCTCACCTAAGTGATGATATAACAATTGGGTTAACATATCATCCTTAAAAAAATCACCTGGCGCAAAAGGCTCCAATAGGACATAGGTATAATAGTCATTTGGGTCTGTTTGATGTTTAAACGTTTTTAACAAACCGATGCCTTCCAGCTTTAACCGAGCTTGATAAATTTCATCCAGCGGTAAATTCATATAATTCATTAACGTATGATGTGTCTGTGGCTTATCCCCCTGTTGCAGCTCCATTTCATGCAGAAGCGTTTGATATAGCATAACAGCTGTTAAGCCAATCAGTGGCTGATATAAATGGGTTAATGCCTTTGTGTAGCCCTTGGGCAAATTCCCCTTTTGCTCGACAACGTAGCCTTCAATCGGAAAAATCTTCTCGAAAACATTCACAAATCTCACCTCTAATAATTAAACACAGTGCATCCAAGTGGATAACCCACTCATTTTTTATCCGTATTAATTAAATCCTTCAACTCGTCTAAAAATACACTAATATCTTTGAATTGACGATATACAGAAGCAAATCTTACATAGGCAACTTCATCAACCGCTGATAATCGGTCCATCACCTTTTCGCCAATTTCTTCACTTGGAACTTCCGAGGCACCGCTATCACGTAACTCTTTTTCGACATTTAATGCGATTTCCTCAATCTTCCCTAATGGAACCGGACGTTTTTCACATGATTTGATCAGACCGCGAACCAGTTTGTCCCGATTAAATTCCTGCCTGGCTCCATCCTTTTTCACCACAATTAACGGGACCTCTTCCATCCGTTCAAATGTTGTAAACCTGTATCCACATTGCTCACATTCCCTGCGTCTTCGTATCACCCGACCTTCTTCAATCGGGCGGGAATCCGTAACCTTTGTACTTTTGTTTTGACAATTGGAACACCGCATCGAAGCTTCACCCCGTTCGCTTAGAATTAGGAATTTCATGCTAGAGTCTGTTCAAAAAGTCCGGTAAAAATGACACATCGAATTTCTTCGTTGGCTTGTTTCTCCGCTCCTTGGAAAAGAAAACCACTTTTCCGGCGTGCGATGCGGATTCAGTGTATCTATTTGCATACATTCCGCTGCTCAAAACTATGCCGCCTCGAACTTCTCGGTCCTTTTTATCCTCCTTTTTGAACACGCACTGCTAATCAATTAAAGGAAAAGTGTTATCAAATTCATGATATAATCGTTGAATCAACGATGAACTATACCCAAAATCAAATGGCAAGAATGATTCACTGGTAACGGCAAAATCAATCGCCGTTCGATAAGGCCTTACCATGATAACCGTTATAATAACAAAGGCTTTTCGTCCTTTTGTTACATGAACACTTATTTCCCCATGTTCATTGGAAATGGCATTCACTTCATATGTATCTGAATGGTTAAAAAATGCTTCAATCTTCTTTAACCCATTATCCTTGGTTAGTTTATAATAATGTGTTCGCAATGCTGGATCCCAATGGTTTTCTCCAGTTTCTGCATGATTACTAAAATATTTCATAAAGGCCTGTTTAACGGACAATATACTCCCCACCCAAAATTAATGAATGTATAGTTACGTTTGTACATCAGTATACGATATTTCTTTATTTTAACATGTTTTTTGGTTTTTCACTATGATATCTCGACAAATAACAAAGGCAGTTCACCGCCTTGATGAACTGCCTTATCGATCACTTATGAAATTTTCATTTGTTTTTGATGCATATAATGACCGACATATTTAGCAAGGTCAATCACTCTGTGTGAGTAGCCCCATTCGTTGTCATACCAGGCTAACACCTTTACTTTATTATCCTCCAGCACCATCGTGGATAAACCATCAATAATCGCTGAATAATCAGTAGTTGTATAATCAACGGAAACAAGCGGTTCATTACTATATTTGATAATTCCTGCTAATTCATTTTCCGCTGCTTCTTTAAATGCATCATTTATCTCGTTTATAGTAACCGGACGCTGGACGTCAACGACTAAATCAACCAGCGAAACATCTGGTGTTGGTACGCGTAATGCCATTCCATGCAATTTTCCTTTCAAATGAGGCATGACTTCCCCTAGCGCTTTTGCAGCACCTGTTGACGTAGGAATAATCGACTGGGTACAGCCTCTTGCTCTTCTTAAATCTTTATGTGGGTTATCCGTATTATGTTGATCATTTGTGAACGCATGCACAGTAGTCATTAGGCCGTTTTTAATTCCAAAATGCTGATCCAGTACCTTTACTACTGGTGCTAGACAGTTTGTTGTACAAGATGCATTCGAAACAACGTGGTCACGGTCAGGGTTATACTCCTCATGATTAACCCCCATCACGATTGTCTGGTCTACCTGCTTACCTGGTGCGGTTATCACTACTTTCTTCGCCCCAGCCTGCAGATGCAATCCTGCTCCATCGCGTGAATTGAATTTGCCTGTTGCCTCAATAACAATATCAATCTCCAATTCATCCCACGGAAGGTTTTCTGGATTTCGTTCATTCACCAATAACACTTTTTGACCATCTACCTGAAGGTCTTCCTGGAGTGCTTTCACTTCTCCATCATAAATACCATGTACACTATCATACTTAATTAAATGCGCGAGTGTTTCTGGAGGATATTTTGCATTGATCGCTACTACATCTAATTGTTCATCCTTCATCGCTTGGCGAAATACCATTCGTCCAATACGACCAAATCCATTAATCGCAATTCGAGTTTTATTCATTTGATAGTCCTCCCAATATGCTATACTCATTAACTTCATCGTTAAAAATAGTATAACACATTTCACTCAAAATGTGATGCCTAAAATGAAAAGAAAAGGTCCAAATTCGCTTGAGGAGAATATGCTAATAACACGAAAAGACTATTATAGGTAACACACAAAAATGATTAAAACCATGCTGAAGGTTCAAACTACATTGTTTCATTATAGTAAAAGCACATTTTCGATCTATTTAGTGCCCCCATCTAAGACAAACTTTTTCTTGCCACATACAATATAGCAGAAAGGAGGGATAAACCTTATGAAACATCATTGTCGATCATGTCAAAATAATAATTCCGTTTCACCGGCTAATGACGAGGTAATTGTGAACCCTGCCAGAAGGGTGGAAAAAACAAAAACGAATACGCGCGTTGTCAAGAATATCCACCCAACTGAGGTTGTTAATGTCAATCGAACTGTCATTAGAAATGAGAATTATTATCCCGTTACCCATTCCAATGTAAACGAAACAGTAGTGGAGAATTACGATTGCGGAAGTGATGTCAACTCTCCAAATTGCCGGAGAATTAGTCCCGAAAGTAACAGCAATAATGGGAGTAATAATGGGAGTAACTGCGGATGTCACAAACGACGGAGCTGGATATAAACTATTATTTCCGTCATGCATCCCTGATTCACATTCCCTAAGTTTATTCTATGCACCATGCAAACGAAATGTTTGCTAGCAAATGACTATTTTAAAAAGCAAAGTTGGAAGGATTCACCTCCACCCTTTCACTTACTTTAACCTAAGTTAACACCTCCCATTGAATACCACCGCCTAAACAAAAACGTCTATGTTCTGCATAGACGTTTTTTTATTTGATGTGTGTTCGCATTTTCTATCTGATATGAAATGTTTCTATATTACCTTCCACTCTTTTAAAACCGTTTCTAACTGTTCATAGGACTGATATTTTGTCCCATTATTATCAATCACTGCGTCAGCCATTGCCGCCTTTTCCTTGACCGGAATTTGCGATTGAATGCGCTGGATAGCTTCTTCCTCCGTAAAATGATCCCGTTCCATCAGCCGTTTCAGCTGTACCTCTTCATCAACAAACACAACCAACGTTTTGTCTACAAAGTGGGTTAATTTACTTTCAAATAGTAGCGGGATATCCAGCACAACACATGAGGCTCCAGCATGAATCAACGAATCTCTTGTTGTCAGCATCTTTTCTCGTATTGCTGGGTGGACAATCGCATTTAATTGCTGGAGCTTTGTTTCATCTGCAAAAACAATGGAACCCAATTGCTTGCGATCAATGGATTTATCATTTCGTAAAATATCCGTACCAAATGTATCGATGATTTGCTCATATGCTTGTTCCCCCGGCCGTACAACGTCACGGGACAGTTTATCCGCATCAACCATGGGGATACGATAATCATCAAACATAAGAGATACCGTGCTCTTTCCACTTGCAATACTTCCAGTAAGACCAATCGTCAAAGCCATTTTATCACCCTCCATTAAGAGCCACTAACTGTACAGCTATTTTTGGCAAGTAACACAAAGATGTGTGCCACGGCCGCCAATTTTCATTTTAACAATGGGTTTTCCACATTTTTTACATGCCTGATTTTCCTGCCCATATACAAATAGTTCTTGCTGAAACATCCCCATTTCTCCCTGACCGTTGACATACGAGCGAATGGTTGTCCCACCTTGAGCCACCGCTTCATCTAAGGTTTGCATCGCCGCTGTTCGAATGGCGTTTGTTTCTTTTTTGGTTAACTTATTGGCTTTCTTTAACGGATGGATCCCTGCTCGAAATAGTGTTTCATCAACATAGATATTGCCTAGTCCTGCAACAATGGACTGATCAAGCAATACGGGTTTAATGGCACGTTGGGTTCGTTTTAATTTGTTATAAAAATACTCGCTGGTAAACTCCTTATCAAACGGATCTGGTCCTAATTGGTTCAGCGGCTTTTGCTGAAATTCTTCCCCTTTTTTAAAAACATGCATGGTCCCAAATTTGCGAACATCATTGTATCGCAGTTCTTGACCATCTGTAAACGTAAAAATGACATGTGTATGCTTTTTAACCGGTTCTATTTGAGGGTGTACACTATATTTTCCCTCCATTCGTAAATGGGAAACAAGACAATAATCATCAAGCTGGAACAAGAGAAACTTTCCTTTTCGTGTAATGCCGTGAATCGTCTGTCCGGTTAGTAAATGTTTAAACACTTCTACATCATCGGGGTTTTTAATAATTTTTGGCCAGTACACGGTAAGATGGTCAATGGTTTTTTCAATAACAAATCGTTTTAATGTGTTTTTTACGGTTTCTACTTCTGGTAGTTCTGGCATATTTCTTTACTCCTTACAAATTTAAGCACAACCTTGTGACTTATTACTTTGCATCAAACCAGCTGTTCCCATATGCGTAATCGACTTTAAGCGGTACATCCAGTTCAACGGTGTGTTCCATAACTTCCGGCACAATCGTTTTCAGCTTGTCTATCTCCTCTTTCGGAGCTTCCAAAATTAGTTCATCATGCACTTGCAGCAGCATTTTAGCCGACAGTTTTTCATCGATTAATTTTTCGTGCAAATCAATCATTGCCTTTTTGATAATATCGGCGGCACTGCCCTGAATTGGCGTATTCATTGCAGTTCGTTCTGCAAAGCTGCGTTTATTAAAGTTCCTGCTCGTTATTTCCGGTAAATAGCGCCGGCGCTTCATGAATGTCGTCACATATCCAGTATGCTTGGCTTCTTGAACGATCTCTTCCATATACGTTTTGACATTGGGATAACTGGCAAAGTAGCGGTCAATAAACTGTTGTGCTTCCTTCCGTGTTATTCCAAGGCTTTGCGAAAGGCCATAATCACTGATCCCATAAACGATACCGAAATTGACAGCTTTTGCATGGCGCCGCATATTTGCTGTAACATCGTCCTTTTCTACGTGGAATACCTCCATTGCTGTTTGCGTATGAATATCGGTATCCTGTGTAAAGGCTTCGATCAATTTATCGTCTTTGGCAATATGGGCCAACACACGCAATTCAATTTGCGAATAGTCGGCAGCAAACATGATCCAATCCTTTTCAGCCGGTACAAACGCCTGCCGGATCTTTCTTCCTTCTTCTAAACGAATTGGGATATTCTGCAGATTCGGATCAACGGAACTTAGCCGTCCCGTTGTGGTTAAAGCTTGATTATACCGGGTATGAATTTTATGAGAGTCCTGGTCAACAACCTTTAATAATCCTTCAACATAGGTAGATTGTAATTTACCTAACTGCCTATACATCAGCAATTTTGGGATAATCTCATGTTCTTCTCGCAGCTGCTCGAGCACATCGGCCGCAGTAGAATACCCTGTTTTCGTCTTTTTAATGACTGGGAGTCCAAGTTTATCGAATAAGATCGGCCCTAATTGCTTTGGCGAATTGATATTAAATTTCTCCCCTGCCAGTTCATAAATATTTTGTTCTATTTCGTATAACCGTTGTTTTAATTCCGTCCCCATATCTTCCAAGCGTTGAATATTGACCTGCACCCCCGTGTGTTCCATTTGCCCTAGGATAAGTGCAAGCGGCATTTCCAGTTCTTGAAGTAACGTAAATTGTTCGTTTGCTTTGAGCTCGTCTTGCATGCTCTCTTTCATCTGGAATAATACATTTGTTTTGCGAACAATATGGTCAGCAAGCACCTCTTTCTCAGGAAGCTTTTGTTTGGCTCCTTTTCCATAAATCTCTTCATCAAACAATACCGCAGCTGTATGCCCCATTCGATGACCAATAGTTGGAATATCATGATGATTTTCACCGGGATTTAATAAGTAGGATGCCAGAAACATATCAAATACGATGCCGTTGATCGTTATCCCTTGATTCAATAAAGCAACCAATGTTTTTTTGGCATCGAATACATATTTTTTCTTTCCGTGATCGGTTGCCCATGCTTTAAAAGCATCTGATTTAATAGCAATCGCTGTTGGAATAAAATAAGCATGCTTTTTATTAACAATGCCGATGCCTTCGATTGGTTCTTGATGGTAATTATCCCCAAGCATCTCGATTACCAATGCTTCTTCGCCGGTAAATATATCTGCTGCCACTTCATCAAGGATCGTATAATCAATAGCTTCCAGCTCAGCAGCTTCTTTTGCATCATCTGCTTCCCCCGTAAGTTTATCTAATAAAGATTGGAAACCTAGGTCCTTAAATACAGCACTCACGTCGCGCTGTTCATATCCGTTGTATGTGATATCGTCAAGGCTCACCTCGATTGGCGATTCGCGGTTAATCGTCACAAGATCTTTGCTCATAAAGGCCTCGTCCTTATGATTAGTCAAGTTTTCTTTTAGTTTTTTTCCACTAATTTGTTCCATATTTTCATATACTTTTTCCAGCGTGTTATATTGTTTAATCAGCTTTGTTGCCGTTTTTTGGCCAACACCAGGGACGCCGGGAATGTTATCCGAACTATCACCCATTAGTGCTTTTAAATCAATGATTTGATCTGGCGTAATCTCCATTTTCTCCAGCATAAATTCTGGTGTGTAGGATTCAACTTCACTGATTCCTTTTTTGGTAACATTTACCGTTACTTGATCTGAAACAAGCTGTAATAAGTCCTTATCACCGGAAATAACGGTTACCTTCCAATTCTTCTCATCCCCTGTTTTTGATAACGTTCCGATGATATCATCCGCTTCATATTGATCAAGCTGATAGTGGGGAATCTTAAATGCATCAAGCAGTTCCTTTAAAACCGGAAATTGTTCGGACAGTTCCGGCGGGGTCTTCTGCCTTCCTCCCTTATATTCTTTGTACGTCTCATGACGAAAAGTCGTCTTACCTGCATCAAATGCTACAAGCATATGCGTCGGCTTTTCATCTTGCAAAATTTTTAACAGCATCGTGGTAAATCCATAGACTGCATTCGTATAGACACCCTTGTCATTATTAAGCAGTGGCAGGGCAAAAAAAGCCCGATAAATAACACTGTTCCCATCGATTAAAACTAATTTATTTGACACCAAAAGGCCTCCCTGTTACTTTTTATCGTTTATATACTGACATTTGCTTCTAAAACATGTTCATTTTTCATCAAAAATACGCTTCCTAGCATTATACTTTATTATACCAGTTTTACACAGCTTTTTAATCCAAAAAGACTGCCAAACTTTTAGACAGCCTTTTTGCATTTTAACCCAGTTCGGCAACTATCGTCCTAATAACGTGAAACTCAACCCTGAGAGGCGGAGAGATAACAAAGATATTTCTGGAAAAGACGAATGGTTACTGAATAAAGTTACTTATAGATCTTAAGAGATAGTTGATGGAAATATACGGCGAGCCCGCGGAAAGCGTAGTGTATTTCCGTATCGGTAGGATAACTACTATCCGAAACTGTGTCGCAGTTTATGAATAATCAGTATCGAGGTTTTCCTATAATCTATCATTTAAAAGTTCACCGAGATATTAATGTAAAAAGAAAAATCCAAACGAATTCAAGTTCCGATTAAAGAAACTTGTTTTTGTTCGGATTTCTCTAAGGCTAAAAACTTTTTCCCAGCTTCCAAGAGTACAGGCTTCTCGATAGTTTAAAAGCTCCTATTTACGATAATTGCAAACAGGAGCCTATTAGGAGTAACCTTATTTTAAGATTTCCAATACATTTTTAACCGATTCCGCTGATTTATCTAATGCAGCTTTTTCTTCATCGGTTAAATCCAGTTCAATAATTTCTTCAATTCCATTTGCCCCAAGGATCGTTGGAACACCAAGGTAAATATCGGAGTATCCGTATTCCCCTTCCAGATACGCAATTGCTGGAATCACACGACGCTGATCCTTTAGAATCGCTTCGGCCATCACGGTTAAAGATGCAGCTGGTGCATAATAGGCACTGCCATTACCCAACAGATTCACGATTTCGCCGCCGCCTGTACGGGTACGGGCAACAATTTCATCCAAGCGTTCTTTGGAAATTAACGTTTCTAGCGGAATTCCGCCTGCATAGGAATAACGGATTAATGGCACCATATTATCTCCATGTCCACCTAAAACAAAACCTGTTATATCCTTTACGGACAGGTTTAGTTCTTCAGCAATAAAGGAACGAAACCGAGCAGTATCCAACACGCCGGATTGGCCAATAACACGTTCTTTCGGGAAGCCTGATTCTTTAAACGCTGTATATGTCATGGCATCCACCGGATTTGACAGGACAACAATCAAACAATCTGGTGAATAGTTGGCAACGTCCTTGGCAACTGTTTTCATGATTTTCGCATTTGTATTAACTAAATCATCCCGGCTCATACCTGGCTTACGGGCAATGCCAGCAGTAATAATTACAAGGTCCGAATCCTTGGTGTCTTCATAATTTGACGTTCCAGTGATTTTAGCATCGAATCCTTGGACAGGACTTGCTTCGAACATATCTAGTGCTTTTCCCTTTGTAGGGTCTTCCATATTTGGAATATCTACAAGTACAACGTCACCAAGTTCTTTTTGTGCAAGCATTAATGCTGTCGTTGCCCCAGTGAACCCGGAACCGATTACAGATATTTTATTACGCTTAACAGCCATGTAAATCCCCTTCCCTTCTCTTTTAACATACAATTAAAACGAATTCGCCCGTAGTTATCAAAGTCACTATACGGGCGCATCCGTTTTTGAAATTAATCCATATTCTTAATAAGTTCGTCACCGAATTCGGAGCATTTGACTTCTGTTGCACCATCCATTAGACGGGCGAAGTCATAGGTTACTACTTTCGATGCGATGGTTTTATCCATTGCTTTGGCAATTAAGTTAGCTGCTTCTCTCCATTCTAAATGCTCAAGCATTAAACTTCCAGAAAGAATGACGGAAGATGGGTTGACTTTATCTAAGCCAGCATATTTCGGTGCAGTACCATGGGTTGCTTCAAAAATAGCATGTCCAGTATCATAGTTGATATTAGCTCCTGGTGCAATTCCAATACCGCCAACCTGTGCTGCTAAGGCATCTGAAATATAATCCCCGTTAAGGTTCATGGTAGCAACAACATCAAATTCAGCCGGACGAGTCAGGATTTGCTGCAGGAAGATATCAGCAATGGCGTCTTTGACAATAATCTTGCCAGCAGCTACCGCTTCATCCTGTGCCTTATTGGCAGCATCTTTGCCATCTTTCTCAACGATACGGTCATATTCTGCCCATGTAAATGTTTGATCACCAAACTCTTGCTCCGCAACCTCATAGCCCCAAGCCTTAAATGCGCCTTCTGTAAATTTCATAATGTTTCCTTTATGAACAAGTGTCACACTCTTACGTCCTTCATTCAACGCATATTGGATGCTTGCACGGACAAGACGTTTTGTTCCTTCTTCTGATACAGGTTTAACACCTATACCGGAAGTTTCCGGAAAACGGATATTATGTACATCCATTTCGTTTGTTAAGAAGTCAATAACCTTCTTCACTTCTGGAGAGCCTTTTTGCCATTCAATTCCAGCATAAATATCTTCGGTGTTTTCACGGAAAATGACCATATCCACTTCTTCAGGACGCTTAACAGGTGATGGTACACCGTCAAAATAGCGTACTGGACGTAAGCATGTAAATAAATCAAGCTTTTGACGCAATGCCACGTTTAACGAACGGATTCCACCGCCAATTGGAGTGGTAAGCGGGCCTTTAATTGCAATTTTGTATTCATTAATCATGTTAAGTGTTTCATCAGGCAGCCATTCTCCCGTTTTATCGAATGCTTTTTGACCTGCATACACTTCTTTCCAATCAATTGACTTCGTACCGTTATATGCCTTTTCGACCGCAGCCTCGATAACCCGTTTTGCTGCAGCCCAAATATCTGGACCCGTTCCATCCCCTTCGATAAATGGAATAATTGGACGATCTGGAACGTTCATTGTTCCATTTTCAACTGTGATTTTTTCTCCCTGTGACATAAAAAAACCTCCTCATACTTTCATACGGATTCTATTCTATCATATTTTAACAAAACGTGATAACAGCTGGGAGAAACCAATCGCCGACAAGGCTTGCGGCACACCCCCAGCTTCTCGAATATTACTTAGCGATTTTCGATTGCAACATAATCCTGTGTTTTCGGACCAATATATTCGGCACGTGGACGAATGAGACGATTATTGCTATATTGTTCCAAAATATGCGCCAGCCATCCGGAAGCACGGCTCGTTGCGAAAATTGGTGTAAATAAATCATGATCAATTCCCAGACTGTGATAAACCGATGCTGAATAGAAATCAACATTTGCTGGCAGCCCTTTTTCTTCTTTGATAAATTCTTCTATTTTCACGGACATATCATACCATTTTGTTTGGCCCGTGATTTTTGTTAATTCTTTTGACATATGTTTTAAATGCTTAGCACGAGGATCGCCATTTCGATAAACCCGATGACCCATACCCATGATTTTTTCTTTATTTGCTATTTTTTCTTTAATATATGGAATAGCGTTTTCCACTTCACCAATCTCTGTCAGCATTGCCATAACACGCTCATTTGCCCCACCATGAAGCGGTCCTTTTAATGCACTAATTGCAGCAGTAATCCCGGAATAAATATCGGATAATGTAGCAACACAAACGCGGGCAGTGAAGGTTGATGCATTCAACTCATGATCAGCATGCAACACAAGTGCTTTGTTGATTGCCTCCACTTCGATGTCATTTGCTTCTTTCCCATTTAACATATAAAGGAAATTCGCTGCAAACCCTAACTCTTTTTTCGGTTGAACCGGTTCTTTCCCTTTACGAATTCTAGCAAACGCAGTAACTACCGTCGCCATTTTTGCTTGGATCCTTAGAGCTTTACGTTTGTTGGCTGCCTCTTCCATGACATCCGCCTCTTCATCGTACAACCCCAAGAGTGATACTGCTGTTCGTAATGCTGCCATTGGATGTACCTTGGACAAATCATAGGAATACAAATGCTTAATAACAGCATCTGGTATTTCCATGTTTGCGGCCAAGTCCGCCTTAAAAGCATCCAGTTCTTGCTTCGTTGGAAGTTTTAAATTCCATAATAAATAAACCACTTCTTCAAAACTGGAATGCTTTGCAAGATCATCAATTCTGTAACCAACATATGTAAGTTGATCATCAATAATGGAACTAATTGACGATTGAGTTGCTACAACTCCTTCAAGCCCTTTTGTTGTCATAACAAACCCTCTCCTTTTCTATAATTTGCTGCTACTGACAAACAGTTATGGAATATTTGTGACAACACTCCTTATAAAAAATACAAGTTGTCATCCCCAACGCTAATTATAAAGTATTCCAAGAACAAAGTGAATCGAAAGCGATTAAAACCATTAATATTTTTCACAAAATGTTCATTTCATACGCAAATACAGGGGGATATATCCATTTTTTGGAAAATAATTGTTGACATCCTGCTAGAAAGTCATTCTATTTCTGGGCACAGTTACATACATAAATAAGAACAAGTATTTATTCGCAGTAATGAGGTGAAAAAGTGTACAAGCTAAGAATGCATGCCATATTACGATTCTTATTTATCATCGCAATTATTCTTGGCATATACCTGTCCATACGTTACACCTTGGTATACATATACCCGATTATTGTGGCAGTTATTCTTTCATGCATCATCAACCCAATTGTCACGGGATTGGAAAAAAGATTAAAGTTTCCGCGATCATTGGCGACACTTGTTGCATTAATGGTGCTATTTACAATTATCCTTGGTAGTATTATTCTTATCATTTCCGAATTCATTCAGGGGACCATTTATCTGGCTGAAGTAGTGCCTGCACACTTTAATCTGTTTATATCGTATGTGGAGGTGTTTTTGGAAAATCATATTCTTCCGGCTTATCATAAAATCGCTTCTTTGCTGCATGCATTAGATCCGGAGCAGCAAAGGGTGATTCAACAGCATATCCAACAAATAGCAAACAATCTTGCTTCCACTGGAACAGTTGTGTTAAAAGATTTACTATTGAAAATTCCAGCTTTTGTGCAATGGCTGCCTACATCATTTGCGGTACTCATATTTATCGTTTTAGCTAGTTTTTTTATTACCAAAGACTGGGATCTTTTTCACCAAAAACTAAAAACCAAAATACCGGCAGCCGCAAATGACAGCACCCGTAATATTTGGTCACATTTAAAAAGAGCTTTATTCGGCTTTATCAAAGCACAAATAATCCTCATTTCCATAACAGGGGCGATCATTTTTATTGGGCTAAAAATAATCCATGTAGATCATGCACTGACCATTGCTTTGATTGCTTCAGGGGTCGATTTGCTCCCGTACCTGGGAACCGGCATTATTTTTATCCCATGGATCATCTATTTGTTTCTTGCTGCCGATTACCCAATGACAATCAGCCTGTCCATTCTCTACATGGTTATTGTGATCAGCAGACAGATTATCGAGCCAAAACTGTTATCATCCTCCATTGGGGTACATCCATTGCCACTCCTGATTGCCGTTTTTATTGCTGTACAGCTATGGGGGATCGTCGGATTGCTGCTTGCCCCAATTATTGTCGTCCTGTTAAATGCGCTGCAACAGGCTGGAGTTTTTACGCAGGTTTGGCAATTTATTAAAGGTTGATTACTATTTACGATAGATAATGGTACCTTTACCCATTTTGTTTTTTATCAACCGATACACCCAGCCTCTAAGCGGTATTCTTGTCCAGGGCAATACCAATAGAAAGCCAGCCGTATCTGTAATAAAGCCAGGAGTAAACAATAGAACTGCCCCAATAAAGATACAGATTCCATCTACAATTTCATTTGTTGGGGCGTATCCTTCGTTCATCTGCAGCTGAGCGCGCCGCCATGTTTCCATTCCTTGGTTTTTCGCAATCGTTATACCAAGTACACCCGTTAATATAATTATAAAAACAACCCACCATGGACCGATGATTCCACCTGCCCATACAAATACACCAATCTCCAGTGCAGGGACAATCAAAAATAAAAGCAGTATTAAACGCAAACTCGCTCACCCTCTCCACACCTGTTTATGCAAAAATGAAGGGGATACCCCCTTCATTTTGTTAGTCTGCCTTGACAAAAAGCACTGTAACAAAGGACCAAATGTGCATTATAATACGCTGGCATGCCCTTTGTATATATCTCCTTTAGCTGAGTCGATCGTAATATCTTCCCCATCCGTTACTAAATCAAGTACATTTTTCACCCCAACAATAACCGGAATCCCAAGGCTAAGTCCAACCACTGCTGCATGTGAAGTTAATCCACCTTCTTCGGTTACAATACCACCGCACTTTTCAATCGCTGGCATCATATCACGATCGGTACCATAGGTGACAATAATATCCCCGTCTTCCGTCTTGGCGATCGCATCTTCTGCATTTTTTGCCACAGCCACTTTTCCGAATGCACTACGTCTGCCAATTCCCTGACCTTTGGCTACAACATCACCAATGACATGGACCTTCATTAAGTTCGTCGTACCGGATTCACCAACAGGGACACCAGCCGTAATAATAACACGGCTGCCACGTTGGATTATCTTACTGTTTAGTCCACGGTCAACGGCAATATCAAGCATTTCGTCTGTTGACGTCGCTCGGTTTCCCATGATGGCATGTACGCCCCAAACCAAAGATAGTTGCCGATTCACCAATTCGGACACAGTTACAGCGACAATTGGAGCTTCTGGACGGTATTTCGAAATCATCCGTGCAGTATTTCCACTTTCCGTCGGTGTAATAATCGCATTCACCGATAAATTCATCGCTGTATGAGTGACCGACTGACTAATTGCATCGGTTATCGTCATATCAGCGGATTTAGAACGATTGGTCAAGATTTGTTTATGATCCAGTGCTGTTTCTGTCTTCAATGCAATATTGTTCATGGTTGACACAGATTCAACCGGATACTGTCCGGCAGCTGTTTCTCCCGACAGCATAATCGCATCGGTACCATCAAATATGGCATTAGCAACATCAGACGATTCTGCCCGAGTTGGCCTTGGATTCCGTTGCATCGAATCAAGCATTTGTGTTGCGGTAATGACTGGTTTCCCTGCTGTATTACATTTATGAATTAATTTCTTTTGCACAAGCGGAACATCTTCAGCTGGAATTTCCACACCTAAATCACCGCGTGCAACCATAATTCCATCAGATACTTCCAGGATCTCGTCAATATTGTCAACGCCTTCCTGGTTTTCTATCTTTGGAATGATCTGGATATGTGCAGCGTTATTTTTTTCCAGCAATTCTCTAATCTCCAAGACATCCGAAGGCCTGCGAACAAATGAGGCAGCAATAAAATCGATTCCCTGTTCAATGCCGAACGCAATATCGTTAGCATCTTTATCGGTAATCCCCGGTAAATTCACTTTCACATTGGGTACATTGACACCTTTTTTATTCTTAATCATACCAGAGTTCAATGCTTTTGTTTTTAACTCGTTGCGTTGTTTGTTGACCTCCAGCACTTCTAATTCGATCAACCCATCGTCAAGTAAGATCTTGGAACCTTCAAACACATCATCGATTAAGCCAGGATACGTAATTGAGAAACGTTCAGCAGTTCC
Organism: Lentibacillus songyuanensis; assembly: GCF_039548255.1. NCBI lineage: Bacteria > Bacillati > Bacillota > Bacilli > Caryophanales > Bacillaceae > Lentibacillus > Lentibacillus songyuanensis. The sequence goes on along the minus strand of NZ_JBCLVH010000007.1, from coordinate 85,447 downwards.
GACCATTTCTTCCATGGATACATACACGATACTTCCCCTAGTTAATTCTGCTTCGCCATTTTCGAACGTCCCTGTTCTAATTTCCGGTCCTTTGGTATCCAGTAATATTGCCACTGTCTGACCCGTTTTTTTTGCAGCTTGTTTAATATTTTCAATTCGATAACCATGTTCATCAAAGTCTCCATGGGAAAAATTCAAACGAGCAACATTCATGCCAGAGTGAATCAGTTTTTCCAGCGTATCAATCGATTCAGACGCGGGTCCAATCGTACATACAATTTTTGTTTTTCTCATTGTGCTATCCATCCCTTTCTGTAATTCGTCCGGCTTTAGCGCCCAACGACTAGTGGCCAACACCCACCTTCGTACGATAAGTCAACATCGCTGAAGAAGGAAGGCCGACTAAAAACGGGCTTTGCGCCCAACGTCGGCATCCCCCTATGAAGGGGCATGTTTCCTTTATCTCCTACGAAGGAATGTTCAGTTAAAACCGCTGCTTTGCGCAGCAACACTGAACCACCCTGCATGGCAGGGCACAGTCCATATGACGCTAAACGGGCACTTCCGCCTTCGTGCACTATATTGATAATTCCTTTGATAATTGATACATGTCTGTATGGAGGTGGTGCTCGCGTGATAAGATTTCATGCAGGTCATGATCGACCAACATATTATTCTCGATTCCAACCATACGACCAGCCTTCCCGTCCAACAAAATATCCACTGCTCGTGCACCTAGACGGCTGGCTAACACTCGATCCTGTGCTGTTGGAGATCCACCTCGCTGTATATAACCCAACACGGTAACCCGGGTTTCCAGATCTGTTGCTTTCTTAATTCGCTCTCCATAAGCAAAACCACTGCCAACACCCTCGGCCAAAACGATGATACTATGTTTTTTCCCACGCTCATGTCCACGCTTAAGTCGTGTGATCACATCCTCGAAATCATCCGGCTTCTCCGGAATGAGAATACTTTCCGCTCCATCGGCAAGTCCTGCCCACAACGCCAAGTCCCCAGCATCTCTTCCCATCACCTCGATAATATAGGTGCGCTCATGGGATGTAGCGGTATCGCGAATCTTATCAATTGCTTCAATAATCGTGTTTAGCGCGGTATCAAAACCAATCGTAAAATCAGTACCGGCAATATCGTTATCAATCGTTCCTGGTACACCAATACATGGGTATCCCTTTTCCGTCAGTTTTTGGGCTCCATGAAAACTGCCATCACCGCCAATAACAATCAATCCATCAATCCCGAATTTCTTTAACTGGGCAATGCCTTTTTCCTGCCCTTCATTGGTCTTAAATTCATCGCATCTAGCAGACCGAAGTATTGTTCCGCCACGGTGGATAATATCGCCAACCGATCCAACTTGCATTTTTTCGATATTCCCATCAATGAGCCCCTGGTAACCATTCTTTATTCCATAGACATCAAGCCCATGGTAAATAGCCTTTCTAACGACAGCACGAATGGCAGCATTCATACCGGGGGCGTCACCACCACTTGTTAAAACTCCTATTTTTTTCATACCTTCACCTCAGGCTGTACAATCTCTTAATTTGTTATGTCTCTATTATAAAACATAATCCGGATAAGCCAAAATATCAAATGAACTGAGTCAGTTGTTACAGGAAATTACGCTCAACTTCTTTCCTGCACAATTGTTCTATGTAAACAGGAAATGGAATGGCATCATCCATTTGTTTACCATTCCGTTTCCTCTGCGTATAAAGTGAAACTTCATTCAGTGGGGGTTTTCGACGCACTCAGACGTGCTAGTGCAGGCGAAGGCATAAGGACGTGACGCTTTTAGCCTGCCCTTTCTCCCCCACTGAATAGTGGAACAAAGGCTAAGTTCTCAGGCGTTTGAGTTGCAACGCCTTTGTGACCTGCATCGTGAGGCCCGAACCGAATCAGACCTTTGTCATGCAGTTGACCCCCACTTATCTTTTTTCGTTTTACCTCAAAATCTTGAAGTGGGGATCTTACTGCCCGTTAAGGCGGGATAACATACCCATCCATAGGAGAAAAATTTAATTATTGCATTTCTGTATAACTGCCAATTTGTTTATATTTTTGCCATCTATTTTCAAGTAACTCATCGGCAGATACATTTGTTAATTCGGCCAGGGACTGCTGCAAAACTGGGGCAATATTCGCTGCTTGCTGTTTCAGATCCCGGTGAGCACCACCCCTTGGTTCTGGAATTATTTGCTCAATAATACCAAGCTCCTGTAAATCATACGATGTAATTTTCATTGTTTCCGCTGCCCGCTGTGCCAAATTGGAATCTTTCCATAAAAGTGCTGCTGCACCCTCAGGAGAAATGACCGAATACGTTGAATTTTCCAGCATGTGTATGTGGTCACCAATACCTAACCCCAAGGCACCGCCACTTCCACCTTCACCAATAACAATACAAACAATCGGCACGGTTAATCCGGCCATTTCCATCAAGTTTTTGGCAATTGCTTCACTTTGCCCGCGTTCTTCGGCAGCTTTACCAGGATAAGCACCTTTCGTATCAATAAAACAAACAATCGGCCGGCCAAACTTTTCCGCTTGTTTCATGTGACGTAATGCTTTTCGGTACCCTTCAGGATGTGGCATACCAAAGTTTCGGCGAATGTTGTCCTTCGTATCTTTTCCACGCTGATGACCAATAACAGTTACTGGTTTCTCTTGGTAGTAAGCAATACCAGCTACAATTGCTTCATCATCACCGTAATAACGATCCCCATGAAATTCAATAAAATCGGTGAACAGCTCAGCAATATAATCAAGTGAGGTTGGTCTGTCTTGATGACGAGCCATTTGTACGCGATCCCAAGGTTTTAGATTGGTGTATATATCTTCTTCCAATGTTGCCAATCGTTGTTCTAACGTCTTTATTTCTTCTGTCAAGTCAATCTCACTGTCTTGCGTGAAATTTTTCAGCTCCGTGATTTTATCTTTCAGGTTCACAATTGGTTTTTCGAATTCCAATACTTGTTTCACGCGTTCACTCCACCTTTCTGATGCATGGCAAGCAATGTTGTCAGCAATGTTTTTAGATCATGTCGATGGACAACCTGATCCAATTGGCCATGCTTAAATAAGAACTCCGCCGTTTGGAAATCTTCCGGAAGTTTCTCACGGATTGTTTGTTCAATGATTCGTCTCCCCGCAAAGCCAATTAATGCCCCAGGCTCGGCAAAATTATAATCACCTAACGAGGCGAAACTAGCAGAAACCCCGCCCGTTGTTGGATGAGTCATAATAGAAATCATTAACCCCTTTTCATTACTGAACCGTTTGATGGCGGTAGATGTTTTCGCCATTTGCATTAAGCTTAATACACCTTCTTGCATTCTCGCACCACCAGAAGCAGTAAAAATGATAAATGGCAAAGACTCTGTTCGGGCATTTTCGATTGCCCTGGCGATCTTTTCACCCATAACCGATCCTAAACTGCCCATTCGGAAACTCGAATCCATCACTGCAAACGCCGAAGCTTGTCCATTGATGGTTCCTTTTCCCGTGACGACACCCTCATTTAGTCCTGTCTTATTCCGATCCTTCTCCAGTTTCTGCTCATACCCGGGGAATCCCAGCGGGTTATCCGAGACCAGCTGCTGATCCCATTCCTTGAATGTATCCTCATCGAATAAACTATCAATCCGATCCCAGGCCTGTAACGAATGATGATAACCACAATTTGGGCAAACATTCATATTTTTCTTCATTTCTTTACGATAATAGATTTTATGACATCCTTCACATTTTTTCATTAATCCTTCAGGAACATCAATTTTTCCTTCTTCACTCGGAATGGATGCATATTTCTTTCGCTTGCCAAAAAAATCTTTAAGCAAGGTTATTTCCTCCTTTTTAAACCAACAAGCACCCTTAACCTAACCTAAGATGCTTTCATATATTGAAACTTCATTCAGTGGGGATATTACAGCCCATTAATGCGTGGTAAGAGCTTCGTATAGTATAACGATTAGAAATTAAAAAAGGTATCATAACTTGTCGAATACGATTAACTTTTCAATCATTATGTATAACGGGATGATAGCCCAGCTGAGTCTAGTTTTGACTAATCCCATTACATGGCAGGCCCATCATTAGGCACTATTCTTCATATACTTAAATTTTGCTCCATAATACTTCGATGGATGGGTATTGTTTATCTGTATAAATACGAATCAAATCAATATAAAACGCTTTTTGATAATGATGCATGCCCACAGTAAAGGAAAACTCTTCCATCAAATACCAGATTTTTGCAAGTAACAAGTTCTCCACTTTCTCAAACAAGTATTGAAAAAACGCAAAATGTTTCTGGTTTAAATCGGTACCATCAGCCTGTACAAGCATTGTCAATTCTTCGATATCGTTATCCGTTAAACGGTGATAGGCGAGTTTTGCTGCTTCCTTCTCCATGATGCGTTTGGCCATCACTAGATCGTTCTTTGTACTGTTTTCCCGCAGGATAAAAGATGATAGAAGTTCTACCGTCTGATATGGACGATACGTACTTAAATAGGTGCCTTCCCCATGCCTAGTCTCAATCAGCCCTAGTAATTCCATCGCACGTAAAGCCTCCCGAACTGACGAACGGCCTGCGTGCAGTGTCTCGGAAAGCTCACGTTCAGATGGAAGTTTATCACCGGGCTTCAAATCGTGAATATCAATAAACTTGCGAATCTCTTGTAGCACACCTTGGTAAACTTTTTGTTTTAACGATATAGGCACAAGCCTATTTCACTCCTTTACAGAGGTTGTTCATCTCAATCAGGATCTATTGTCAGCTGTCTCGTTTTCTCTGCAACCGCTTCTGGATCGACTTCGATTCTGGCAACACCGGATTCCATTGCTGCTTTGGCAACACTGGATGCTACTAATGGTGCAACCCGACCATCAAATGGCGCTGGAATCACATAATCCGTACTCAATTCCTCATCCGTAATTAGGGAAGCAATCGCCTCAGCAGCAGCTACTTTCATCTTTTCGTTTATTCGCGTAGCTCGTACATCAAGTGCTCCACGGAAGATTCCTGGAAATGCCAGTACATTGTTTACCTGGTTTGGGTAGTCTGATCGCCCCGTGCCAATTACCTTTGCTCCTGCTTCTTTGGCATCTTCAGGCATAATTTCCGGATCTGGATTGGCCATTGCAAAAATAACAGGATCATCGTTCATTTTTGCTACCATTTCTTTTGTCAATAATCCAGCAACAGATACCCCAATAAATACGTCAGCACCTTCCAGCACTTCCTCTAAATTACCTTCTTTATTATCTTTATTCGTCATTTTTGCGACTTGATCTTTGACTTCATTCATGCCATATGGACGTCCTTCATAAATGGCACCCTTTGAGTCACACATAATCATTTCACGAACGCCAAAGTGATGAAGCAATTTGATAATTGCAATCCCTGCTGCACCGGCACCGTTGGCAACAACCTTAATTTCCGAGAAGGATTTCCCAACCAGTTTAAGCGCATTGATCAAACCGGCAACTGTTACAATAGCAGTCCCATGCTGATCGTCATGGAAAATTGGAATCTTTGTCTCTTTCTTTAGCCGCTCTTCAATCTCAAAACAATTAGGAGCAGCAATATCTTCTAAATTGACGCCACCAAATGTTGGCTCCATCATTTTTACAGCTTGGACGATTTCATCAATACGGTCGGAATTTAAGCAAATTGGGAAAGAATCAACACCGGCAAACGTTTTAAACAAAACCGATTTTCCTTCCATTACTGGCAATGCTGCTTCTGGTCCAATATTGCCAAGCCCGAGAACGGCAGAACCATTACTAACAACCGCCACCATATTTCCCTTCATCGTATAATCATATACCGACTCTGGTCGATCATGGATTTCTTTACATGGTTCAGCAACCCATGGCGAATATGCCAGGCTTAAATCTCTGGCATTTTTCACTGCCACTTTGGATTGTGTCGTCAATTTCCCCATATTTTTTTTATGCAAATGCAATGCTTCTTCTCTCAAATTTGCCACAGATTATCCGCTCCTTCTTTTCCTTTGTTCTCTAACGAAGTGGTCTGACCATTCGATTATTTTATTATAACAGATGACTAGATGGTGTAAAGTAAAGTGCTATCATTACTTCGGTTTGTCTAGCGCGACATTATCCTTGCCAAAATAGGAACCTAGTGCTTGTATACATGCGGGAACCGGATGTATATTATACGCTTTTGCTAATTGGAATGTTTGTTTTGTCTCCATCGTATAAATAATAATTGGTGTATTGCCTGGAAATGCGCGGGCAATATTTTTCACTTTTTTCAGCGCATCTTCACTGTTTTGGGCACCCATTTTAATAAATAATCGTTTCGTTGGTTTCATCGGTTCTAATGACTCATCAAACGGCCGCACATCATTCACGAGCCATTGCACACGATTATTTCGTGATTCTATCTTTCCTTTCATCAAAATAAGGCTTTCTTCTGCTAACAATGACCTTGTCGATCGAAATACGTCTGGAAACACGACTGCCTCCATCTCATTTGTCTCATCACCAACTGTTAAAAATGCCATGGGATCCCCGCGTTTTGTTCGAATGTTTTTTATCGATTGAACAACAACCGCGCTCTTCACATTCCGTTGACCAATCCTTTGACTTGCATTCATTAGCGTACAATATCCATGACTGCTAAGGGCACTGCGGTAAGCTGTTAACGGGTGACTCGACAAATATACACCCAGTAATTCCTTTTCATCAGCCAATTTAGTCATAATCGTCAGGTCGTCCATTGGTACATATGTTGCTTCCAGTTCGATTTCTCCCTGAAACAATGAAGATTGGCCTTGAAATTCACGAAATAGCTCCCCTTGCTCCAAGGACTGGTCAATCGACGCTAATAAACTGGCACGATTACGGTACGTTTCATCAAATGCCCCAGCAAGTACGAGCACTTCCAATACTTGCCGGTTAATAATCGTTAACGAAACACGCAGACAAAAATCAAATATATTTTTAAACTTTCCTTGTTTCCGGGCTCGAACGATTTCTTTGACCACTTGATTGCCGATCCCCTTGATCGACAAAAGCCCCATGCGAATATGATCGTGTTCCACCGTATATTTCCCAAAGCTCGAATTGATCGAAGGTGCTAAAACACGTAATCCACAAGCCTTCGCTTCGTTTATATAAGCTCTGACTTTATCCTGCTGATTGGCGACAGAGCTAAGAAGTTCGGCAAAGAAACTAACCGGGTAATGTGCTTTTAAATACGCAAGCCTATAGGCAACCATACTATAGGCAACCGCGTGACTTCGATTAAAACCATAGTTCGAAAACTTAACAATCCAAGCAAAAATCTCTTCTGCAACCGTTTCGTCATAACCATTATTCAAGCACCCCTGGATGAATGCTGTTTGTTGTTTTGCCATCACATGTTCCTGCTTCTTACTGACTGCACGTCGCAGAATATCTGCTTCTCCTAAAGAAAAACCGGCAATTTTATGGGCGATTTGCATGATTTGCTCCTGGTATACCAACACACCATATGTTGTTTGTAAAATACTTTCCAGATCCGGGTGGGCATAGGTTACTTTTTCCTGGTGATGCTTGCGGGCAATGTAGACATCAATATATTCCATCGGTCCCGGGCGATACAAGGCGTTAACAGCCACAATATCTTCAAATGATGATGGCTTTAATCTCGTTAAAACCTCCTTCATCCCTTGTGACTCCAGTTGGAAAATCCCATTTGTCATCCCTTGTTGCAACAAAGCATATGTCGCTGGGTCATCCGCTGGTAATTCTTCCAAGCGAACGGTTTGTTTCATCGTGTTGTATATCGTTTGCATGATTCGTTCCATAAGCGTTAGGTTACGCAACCCCAAAAAATCCATTTTTAATAATCCGAGTGCTTCCAAATCGTTCATTGGATATTGTGTTAACCCGGTATCATTTGCACCAATCGTCAATGGAACATGCTCCACTAGCGGCTGTTCACTGATGACAACGCCAGCTGCGTGAGTGGAAATATGCCGCGGCAACCCTTCTAATACAATCGCAATCGCAAATAAAATTTTTAGTTGCTCCGACTGTTTAATATATTGCTTTAAATCAGGGGATTGCTGGATATATTCCACCAGTGATTTATGATGATGTACAGGTATTTCCTGTAGGATAAATTGGGCATCTTGCTTATCAATTCCCATCGTTTTTATCAATTCTCTTAATAACGAACGGGCTGCAAACGTTCCAAACGTAATGATCTGTGCAACATGCTCCGCCCCATATTTATTTCGGACATATTCAATTACCTCATCACGCCGATGATCCGAGAAGTCAACATCAATATCTGGCATCGTCACTCGCTCTGGGTTAAGGAAACGTTCAAACAATAAGTTATATCGAAGCGGGTCAACCTCGGTAATTCCTAACACATACGCAACAAGTGACCCCGCAGCAGATCCCCTTCCCGGTCCAACCATAATCTGATTTTTTTTTGCAAAAGCAATGAAATCAGCCACAATCAAAAAATAGTCGCTAAATTGCATCGATTGAATAACCTGTAGTTCATAGCTTAATCGGTCCGTAACTGTTTCAGTGCGGTTTGGATATTTTTGTTCCAGGTTATTCCAACAAAGCTTTTCCAGATAGGTATGTGCGTCCATTTGTTCCGGAATCGGATACGACGGTAGCATTCTGGCAGTGAAATCAAACGTTACCGTACAACGATTGCTGATTTCTTCCGTTGCAGTTAACACCTCCGGCCAATCAGCAAACACGGCTTCCATTTCAGCGGCTGTACGCAAATGATGATTCCTTAAGTCTGGGTCGGTCAAATAAAACGGCCATTCTTTCCCATTTTTGATTGCCCGCAAACAATCCAGGGCGATATCATCTTTTTTATGCAGATACCGTACATCATTCACCGCAACGATCGGTACGGGATAGCTTGCTTGATAGTTTTTTAGTTCCTTGCGAACGACTTGATCTGACTCACTCCCATGATCGGACACCCCTATATAAAAATCCCCTTGCGAAAAGCATGTTGCCCAGGTTGTGACATAGTGATGGATGGCTTCCTGGGAATCTGATTGAAGTAACCGTGCCAGTTGGGATGTTGCAGTCGGTAATATCCCGATCAGATCCGCCATGTATGGGGCTAATTCCTCTTTATCAATCGCTGAATATTGGTTTGTTTGCAAATATGTCGATAAAGCAACGAGCTGTTTATAGCCTTGATTATTTTTTGCTAGTAAGATACATCGTTCGGATTCTTGCTGTTCATTGCCAGTCACGTAAACCGTCATACCTATAATGGCTTTGATTCCTTCCCGCTCGCATGCTTGATAGAAAGGGATGGCGCCATATAATACCTGGTCATCGGTAAGTGCCAGTGCAGGAAAAGCCAGCTCTTTTGCCTGATTGACCAGCTTATCAATCGTGATGGTACTATTCATCAAACTGTATCCACTATGTATTTGTAAATGTGTAAACGATGACATACGATCCCGCCTTTTCCTTCTCTCTTCTTAATTATAACGAACATACTGTTGGTATGCATGTGTGAGCTGTTCTGGGAATGATACACAAGAAGCTGATACCATTTACATACACAATCGTGCATACCTGTCCTTTGTCATTAACATATCTTGTCCTTATCCAACATATAATGGGAAAAGCATGCATAAATAAGGGAGAGCATATCGATGGAAGAACGATTTATAGCTTCATTCATTCATTGTTACTTTATTGCATTCGGTGTTCTCATCGGTGGAACAATCATTGGCAGTATTGGTTCATTTGCTACAGGGGATGCACCATTTACGGCAATGGGGCATATCGCCAAACGATTGCGAATTTGGGCTATTGTCGCAGCAATCGGGGGAACGTTTGATGCAATCGCCAATTTTGAAAAAGGGTTGCTTGATGGGCATACCTTGGACGTGTTCAAACAGGTACTATTAATCCTGTCTGCCATGGGAGGCGTCAAAACGGCAATTATCCTAATTAGCTGGTTTATCCAGGAGGATGTAAACTAATGCATATCCCACCCTACCACAAACAAGCAAGCTGGCAGCGTTTTTTCGTAGGAGCTCTCATTGGCGGGGTTGTGGCCTATTGTGTTTTTGCCTACATGTACAACACCATGTATGAACGATTACTGGAGTACAACCAGCAGTTAAAATCACAGGTAACGGAGCTAAGAAATCAAAATGATGCACTATTAGAAGATAAAAAAGATCTCGATGAAAAAAACAAGGAAAAATTAACGGTCGAATCGATTGAGGTCACGATTGCCAATGATCAGGAATTGAAGTTAAGCCAATTAGTCGTATACCAAATGGAAGAAATAATCAAAGAAGAAATTAAACACGTTGTCGGCAAGGAAGTAAGTGTTGTCTCAGAGAGTGATCAGCTGTTAACCGGGACCATTGAAAACAAAGAATTCGCCATTGATGATTTCAGCTATCATTTTACCGTAACGAGACTAACGATAGCCAAAACCATAAAGATTAGCGTCAAAGCAGAATCAAGCAGTCAAACGTGAATATTTAATGAAATTTTCTAAAAACCATGGTGCAGAGTGGCCTTTTCTTATATAATGAACGTAGAAAGTAATCTTCCTAAACACCTCAACATGAAAATTCAAAAAATCAGGTTACATCTATCCCCCATCTTCATATACTACTTTTAGCTGAAAGGAGTGGTAAGCATGCTTATCATGCCAGAGAATCAAATCCGGGATGAAAAAATCAAACAGCTCAAATCCGGGCAAACGGCCTATGCCGAATCAGGTGAATTAATTCGACTTATCAAGCGCGAAATCGACAGGCAGCAGCTACATGTTTCTTACGACCAAACCGATGCAGGATGCTGGTTTATACCACTTCCGGAAAAAGTAAGCGGTTGATGGATTGAGTGCTGATTTCTTGCCCGGGAAACCAGCACTTTTTTGTTTTGACAGACCTTATTCCTTGTAGCTGTTACATACTTCCTCCAAATCACGAATGACCAACTCAGCTGATTCCCAATCGGCAACAGTTGCCCCTGAAGCCATCGGGTGACCGCCCCCGTCATATTTTGCTGCAATCGTGTTAATAACGGGGCCTTTTGAGCGAAGTCGAACCCGAATCAACTCCTCCTCTTCAATAAACATGACCCAGGCCTTAATCCCAGCAATATCGCCAAGTGTTCCAACGATTTGACTTGTCTCCATCGGTGTTACTTGAAATTCATCCAATAATTGTTTCGTTAGCTTAATACTGCTCATACCCGCTTTTGTCAACGTAAAATGCTGTAGGATGTACCCTTTTAATCGCGCGATGTTGTCGTGGATCCGATACATTCCATCGTATAGTGCTGTTCGGTCAAAATCATAGGACACGAGTTCAGCGGCATATTGAAAGGTTTTCTTGGTCGCGCTTGGAAACAAAAATCGTCCTGTATCCCCAACAATCCCCCCATACAGCAGTCTGGCAACCTCATCATTCATCCGAAAGCCTTGTTCCTCTGCCTCCATATATAACTCGTAAATGATTTCGCTTGTCGAGCTTGCGTTTGTATCTACCCACATGATATCTCCATATGGATCGACCTGTGGATGGTGATCGATTTTAATCAATTTATCTCCCTGATCGTAACGGGAATCATCAATCCGCGCCGTATTTGCTGTATCACAAACAATAACAAGCGCACCATAATAGACACTGTCATCAATTGTATCCATTTGGGCCAAAAACGTTAAAGAGGGCTCATCCTCCCCAACTACATACACCTGCTTTGCTGGATATGTATGCTGAATTAACCGGCATAGACCAACTTGTGAACCAATCGCATCGGGGTCTGGCCGTACATGCCGATGAATAATAATCGTATCGTATTCCTTCATAGCCTGTATAATCGCATCAAATTTCATGGTTTATTTCTCCTGTCTGTTGAAATAGTTTATTCTGGCTTAATCGCTAAAAACAAGCTACAATAGACAATGGTACATATTTTCTTAAATCTACTGCTGGAGGCAAATGTATGGTTATTCTGCCGATTATTATTGCAATAGCACTTGTTTTATATATTTACTACAAGGTTGCTATTTTAAAAAGCAAAGATAAACTGACACAAGCTTATTTTAACGCCAAATCACGAATATGTCTTGGTGTATTTGTGCTAATGTTTGGCATTAATCAATATGTATATTATCAAACAAAGCTTTCCCTTTTTATCGGTATCGTTTTTTTGATCCTGGGCGGCATGCAATTAAATCTGGGATGGAAGGAATCCAAACATTACCGCAAAGAGTGGAAACGATTGTATCCGAATGGAAATTGAGCTGACTATCATAGATGGTCAGCTTATTTCATATTCGACCCCACTTTAACGGTCAATTAATTGCGCCATTAACAGCCCTTTTCCAATCATTTGCTTTTCATCAAATACATCCACATCAATTTTTGCGTAAATTCTGCCCACATCCACTAATCGTGGTTTAATGATCACCTTACTATCAATTTGTACTGGTTTTAGAAAGTATACGGTTATATTTTCGACAACCAAATCCCCTTTTTTCATCTCAAGAAGCAATCGGCTGCTAGCCTCGGTTATCAATGACGTAAACACGCCATTGGATAATGTCCCCAGCTGATTGGTCATTTGCGGGGTTACGTCGGCTTGAAAAACGGTCGTATCGTTTTCAAGTGGCATGATTCTGGATGAGACGATATCATCGATGGTTTCACCGATTTGTGGCTGCCGCTGGATTTGCTGTAATGCCTTTAACACGTCCTGACGGGAAACAATCCCCATGAGTTCATACGACACATTCACAACCGGCACCAATTCGATTCCTTCCCACACCATCATATGGGCAACCGAGGCGAGGGATGTTTTTGCTTGGACCACGGTTGGATTTTTGGTCATTACTTTTTCGATCCGAGTGTCCAGGTTTTTTCCAATCACGTCTCTTGATGTCACCATTCCTGTTACCTTTTGCTTGTCGCCAACCACAGGAAACCGGCTATGGGTCGACTGCTCGTTTAGTTCATACCAACGCTGTAATGGATCCTTTGCATTTAAATAAAACGAACGCTCAACCGGTGTTGCGATGTCTTCAACAAACACAATTTCTTTTTTGATTAACTGGTCATAGATGGCCCGGTTGATCATTGCTGCAACGGTAAACGTATCATAGCTGGTAGACATGATCGGGATTTGTTTTTCATCGGCCAATGTTTTAATATGATCAGACGTGTCAAATCCACCCGTGATTAATACGGATGCTCCTGCTTTAATAGCCAGCTCATGCGCTTTCACTCGGTTGCCGACAATTAAAAGGGAGTCAACTTCCGTGTAGCGCATCATCGCTTCCAGCTGCATTGCCCCGATCAGAAATTTACTCAGCGTTTTATGCAGCCCTTCTCTACCGCCTAATACCTGTCCATCAACAATATTAATAACTTCTGCAAATGTTAGCTTTTCGAAATTTTCTTTCTCTTTTCTTTCAATACGAATGGTCCCCACACGTTCAATCGTACTTACCAGGCCTTGATTCTCTGCTTCCTTGATCGCTCGATATGCCGTCCCTTCACTCACATTCAAGTCCTTGGCAATTTGCCGGACAGATATTTTATTCCCTATAGCCAGTCCCATGATATGCTGCAAGATCTGCTCGTGTTTTGTAGCCATGTTTCCTCACCTACTTTCAACTGTGTCAGTCTATATGGTTATTCCATATTATACAGTTGATTCGGCCTAACCTCAATGATTTAGCGTTTGGCGAACGCGTTCACGTTCCTGTTCCATAACTGGCGGATTCGTCATTTGCAAAAGCACAGCAAGGTTCGCACCAACTACCAGCAAGAAAAAAAACAGCCATCCACCCCAGAAAATGAGTTCTATTTGTGACGTAGCTTCAGGAATATATGGCCAGGCAAAATATAAAAAGAAACACGCTAATAATAAACGTAAAACCGCATAGTGACGCATCAGTATCACCTCCATATGCTCAGTTTATGAAAGGAGGGATGGTTTCATGCTGTCTTAGCTTATAACAAAGATTGAAAAAGTGAGTGTTAAAACAGGCTTATCACTGTTTCGGTCGACATGAATGCTGTCAATGGTAACTAGTCGTTTGCATGTCTCGATCGTTTGTAAGAATGTATTCACCTGCTTTAATGATTGTGCTGAAGCCTCTAGTGTATATGACACAGCACGAATTCCTTCAGGCAAATCAACTGCTTCGTTTTCCTCTTCTGTGACTGATTGGATGTGATTAATGGTTATATTGGCCGATGATGCCATATCCTGCAATTCAAGCAGTAGTCGATCAAGCTCAGTTTGCGTCGGGATGGTATCGAATACATCAGGCTGGTCGGATGGTGAGTTACTGTTTTCCTTCTTCTGCAATTGTTTGGTTTGCCTTTCGTACATCGTCACTTGTTGATCTAGGGAAGCCAGCTCTGTTTTCACTGGTTGAACCATCCGCAAATAAAGCAAACAATAAACCAACACTATACAGCCAATCACACCGGTCACAAGCAGCACATACTGTTTTCTGCCCCATTTATGCATTATTATCAAACTCCTTATGCATGATATCCGAATCAACTTTGACTGTTAAGGTTGTTTCGTAAGCAGATTGGTCGTTATCGATCGTTGTGAGCTGAACATCCTGGATATAGGCTTCATCCGCAAGTGCGGACACATAATTTGCAGCATCTTCTAATGTTTTAAAGCTAGCACCAACGACCAGTTCATTTTCTTCCGGTGTATCATAGCTGATCAACTGACCCTTATTGGGCAATAACGATACAACGTGTTGATATAGTGCAACGTTTGGCGTAGCTTCCGATGTTATTAGTGAAATTGTTTCTTTCATCTTCTGGATCTGCTGTTCGTCAGCAACTTGTTCATGTTGTTTCGCTAGCGTTTGTTCCAATGCAGCCAGTGTCTCCTCCTGTTGATTCACCATTTCTGTATAATGATTTTTTTGAAACAACGCAACTGCAACCACTACCGTAAGTAACAGAACAACGATAATGCCTAATAAAATTGGGGTAAAAGAGTTATTTGGCTGCCTTTTTATAAAATTAATCTCTGTTATCATTACGTTCCATCCTTTAGATATCTTGTTTCAACGCTAAACCAAGCACATCAATATATTTTCCGGTTAATTCTTCATCCACAAAACTATCAACAGGTAGTGTACTTGCTTCTGCAAGCGACGTATTGACCATAGCTAATAAGGGAAAATCCCCCGTCAGCAGTAACTTGTTAATCTGGGCCTCCCCATTGGTTATCGAATAATGATAGAAATCAATAATTCGATTGATTTCCAAAATATATTCGTTGATCAGTTTTTCGACCATATCATTAGGCTCTGTCACCGACCATTCGAATTTCATCGACCGGGTGAACACCGGTTTATGATGTTGGAAAGCTGTTTGTACAAGTGCATCCTGGTTCCAATGGATATGCAGTATATGCTCTTTATCATCTGGCTGGTGCAAATAGTAATAGCGATAAACACAAAGTGAGGTCAAATCGGCTGCAACAGGCTTTAACCCTGCCTCCGAAAAAAGCGACACAAACGAAGCTATTTTTTCCCTTGGATAGGCAAACAATAATATATTACGGTTTTCCTCATCTTTATCCAAAAAGTCAATTGCCAACGCTGGATCAGCAAATGGCAAGTATACCCGATTGCCAATCTGCGTCTGAATATAGCCGTTCGCTTCCTCCTTTGTCAACGACGCCGGAATTTGCATTTGCCGAATAACCACTGTATCATCCGGAATACTGAAAATTACTTTTTTTCGCTTCCATTTATGCTGTTGAACCAACTGTTTTAATGCCGCAACTATACCCGCTTTATTGACGACCATTCCATCCTGGATCGAATCTGGCGGAATTTCCATCTCCCCGTACGTTACCAGACCGTCACGTGTTGGCTGCTTATGATACGTATAGCGTAATGCATGGTTGGTTACCACCATATTGACTCTATCTTTCATGTTGTCACCTGCTTATGTAAAAAATTGAAAATACCGACTCAATAGCGAATCACCAAAGAAATAGGTAATAATTGCCGCTGCCACAATGTATGGACCAAACGGAACCGGCTGTTTGCGATCAATGATCTTAAATAGAAGCAATGCCATTCCAGCAACAGCTCCGATGATACAAGCGAGAAAGAATGTCAGAATCACCAGCTTGAGTCCTAACACAATCCCCAACAATCCAAACAACTTCATGTCTCCTGCCCCCATACCACCACGACTGATAAGAATAATCACCGCAATTAAAATGAAGGCAACAACAGCACCTGCAATCGGCGACCACCATGGATCAAGTGGCTGGATGAATCGAAGGATGATAAACAGTGGCAAGAAGAATAATAGAATGCGGTCGGGGATCAGCATATAATTGATATCAGTGACTACTATAATAACTAACATCGACATTAATATAATGGCCATAATCAGCTCCAGATTCAGCCCAATCAATACATAGCTAAACACAAATAGAAATCCTGTTACAATTTCGATGACCGGATATGTTAAAGAAATGGACGCTCGACAATGTCGACAACGCCCACGCTGAATTATGTATGATAAAACAGGAATTAGCTCATACCAGGAAAGTGTATGGTGGCATTGTGGACACATGGAACGCTCATTGGCAAAAGGCAGCTTTTTCGGTACGCGTAACCCGACGACATTGAAAAAGGAGCCAAATATAAGGCCTAGTATGAAAAATAGGATGGTTAATGGTTGGGTCATTTTCTAGACTCCTTGCAGCTTTTAATAGAGGTATGTAGACGAAACGCCTTGCATGGTTGTTGCAAGGCGAATTAAAAATGTTGGTGAAACCCGATTTAGTCTCCAGAGTTATATTTATATTCGAATGTTGTTTTACCACTTTCTTCCGTTTTTGTAACTGAACCGGTATATTTATTACCATCACCGTCTTCAGGAATTTCATCCAAATATCCTGCAGTTTGTAATGCTTCAAGTGTCATGGAAGTACCTTCAAATTCATCATTTGTATCCGCCAATCGAGCAGCATTTTCAACTAACTTTTCATTAGCGTTTATCGCATCTTTCTTCGATTTGGAAATAATGTTCCCAACCGCCGGGACCGCAATCGCCACAACAATCCCCAAAATCACAATAACAGCCAGCAATTCTACTAACGTAAACCCTTTTTCTTTCTTCAACAACTTTTTCAACCGTGCTAACACATAAATCCCCGTCCTTTTCCGTATTATTTATGTAGCTTAGCTGGTCGGTTGCACTACTTACTCCAAACTATCCAAGTGCCCAAATAATAGATAGTCTTTCATCGTACCCAATACTATTTACCTACTACTATTTTACTCTATAAAATGATAAAAATCTACTTTTTTCATTGAATACCTTCAAACAAAGAAAACATTGGAATTACAATAGCCAGGATGATACCCCCGACGATTACCGTTAGTATAATAATCATGATCGGCTCGATTAATGTTTTAATTCGCCCGGAAATCTGTTCCACCTCTGCCTCATAGAATGTTGAAGCTTTTGCCAGCATGTAATCCAATGAACCTGTTTTTTCACCAATTTGTACCATTTGCACAATGAGGGTGGGAAATGCCCAATGCACTTTCATTGGCATGGCCATGGATTCCCCAGCCCTTATAGATTCACGCACTTGACGCAGTACGCGTTCAATCACCCGATTGCCGACTACTTTTTCAGTAATCGCAACCGACTGCAGAATCGGTACCGAACTGTTCACTAACGTACTAAGCGTTTGGGTCATCCGAACAAGCGCTCCTTTATGGACAAGCATTCCCAGTACCGGGAACTTCAGCTTCAGCCCGTCCATCCTGTAGCAAAATGCCTCATACCGGTAACAATACCTATACAAAAGAACACACAAAGCAACGATTACAATCAGAACCCACCAAAAGGACCCAACCCAGCCACTAAGATTTAGAATAAACTGCGTATAGGCAGGGATATCCTGTCCAAATGAACGAAACATCCCAACAAATCTCGGCACAATAAAAATCAGCAAGAAAATACTCAAAAACAATGTGATCACACTGACAATCCCTGGATAAAGCAAGGTCGAAATGATTTTTTGTTTATTGCGGTACTCCTTCTCATAGTAATCCGCCATATCTTTTAATATTTCATCAAGTTTTCCGCTTGCTTCTCCAGCCTGGACCATATGTAGAAGCAATGCCGGAAAAACTTTAGGGTGACGGTCCATTGTCTCGGACAGTGCAACACCTTGGTTAAGCTGCTGATCAATATCCTGTAGTGCCTGTTTCAGGGCATCATTCCTTGTTTGTTCCAACATTGTCTTGGTTGCATCAGAAATGGAAATACCGGCATGAATTAATGTTGCGTATTGCCGTAAAAAAATGACAAACACTTTATTTTTTATCTTCCTATTAACAAAGAGATCTTTGTTCCAAGGTTTCGTTTCATCGATGGAAAAGATGACCAGCCCTTTCTTTTCCAGTTGGAACAAAGCCTCTTGTTTCGATGATGCGTCCAACCTGCCATTAACTTTTTGTCCTGACATACGTTTTCCCCGGTATTGAAAGTTCACAGCTATCGCCCCCTTTCCTGCGCTTGGCATATGGTTCCTTTATTAAACTGACGGGTGATGAAGGTCTTTTATTTCTTGTATTGCTACAATTTTTCTTCATAACCTTGATGAAGAGTGCTTACTTGGGCTTTCGACTATTTTTTGATCTTCATTTCAGCGATAAAGACTTTTTCATTATAGTTGGATACTTCATACACCTTACAAAGCCCCCATAAGAAACGGTGCTGCCGTTTCAAAAGAAATTTGGTCCGCCTGCAATAATCGTCGCAAATCCATTTCGAGTGTATGCATGCCTACATCTTTTGACGTTTGCAGCACATTGTACACTTGATGCAGTTTTTCATTACGGATTAAGTTTTTTACTGCCGCCGTATTACGCAGCACCTCGGTTGCAACAATGCGCCCTTGATTATCCTTGGTAACCATTAACCGTTGTGAAATAACTGCGGTCAGGATAGTCGATAACTGGATCCGGATTTGCGTTTGCTGTTCAGCCGGAAACACATCAATTATTCGCTCGATCGTGGAAACAGAATCAGTCGTATGTAATGTACCAAACACCAAATGCCCCGTCTCGGCAGCCGTAATGGCGGTTCCAATCGTTTCCAAATCCCGCATTTCACCGACTAGAATAACATCCGGATCCTGCCGCAAACTTGCGCGTAATCCACCAGCAAAGCTTTTCGTATCGAATCCAATTTCCCGTTGATCAATTACGGAATGATTATGATTATGGATATATTCAATCGGATCCTCCAAGGTGATAATATGCTTTTGCATCGTCTTATTCATATAATCAATCATTGCCGCAAGCGTTGTACTTTTTCCACTACCGGTTGGCCCGGTAACCAGAACTAATCCTTGTGGCTGCTGGACAATTTCCTTGGTGATTACTGGCAAATACAATTCCTCGATCGAGGGGATACTGACGGGAACAATTCGAATCGCCAGCGACAGCTGCCCGCGCTGGTAAAAAGTGTTAATACGAAACCGTGACACCCCGCTAATTCCATAGGAGAAATCGAGTTCCCGCTGTTCCACTAATTGCTGCCACAGTTTCTCTGGGATGATCGCCTGCACGATTTGTTCCGTATCATTTGGAACTAGCTTTTTTTCCTGTTGCTCCTCCAGCCGTCCATTTATACGAAAAATCGGTGCCTTACCAATGGTTAAATGCACATCAGATGCCTTGGCATGAAATGCTCTAGTCAATAACGAATCAAATGTTTCCTTCACCATATCCCCCACCCTACCCTTGAATTGAAATTTGCATAATTTCTTCCATTGTCGTATAGCCTGCTTTTATCTTTGCCAAGCCATCCTGGAGTAAAAAGGACATGCCAACACTACTAGCATAAGCGTAGATATCGGTAAGTGGCTGCTGGTTAAGCAACATGCTTTTGATCGTTTCATCAAGCACCAATACTTCCTGAATCGCCATTCTGCCGCGATAACCCCGTTGGTGACAACTGCTGCATCCTTTTCCGTAAAAAATGCGGTCCACATCCATACCATTCGCTTGAAAAATGTCATGTTCCATTTTTGTCGGTTCACGCTCGGTTAAACAATCCCGGCAAATTTTACGAACCAGTCGCTGGGCAACAATCCCGGATAAGGAGGATACGACCAAATACGGCTCAATACCCATGTCAAACAGTCGTGGAATCGTTTCAATGGCACTATTTGTGTGCAAGGTACTAAATACCAAATGACCGGTTAATGAAGCGCGTATGGCGATTTCTGCTGTCTCCTGATCTCGTATTTCACCGACCATAATAATGTTGGGATCCTGTCGCAAAATAGACCGCAATCCATGAGCAAACGTCAAACCGGTAGCATTGTTCACTTGTACTTGATTAATTCCTTCCAGTTGATATTCAACTGGATCCTCAATCGTAATAATGTTAGCAGTTTCCTCGTTTAACTGGCTGATGGAGGCATACAATGTTGATGTTTTCCCCGAACCAGTTGGCCCTGTCAATAATACCAATCCAGATGGACGATGAATCAATTGGCTGTATTTCTCCCTATTTCCCTCAGAAAAATGTAGTTCTGTTAACTGCATCAATGCATTATTAAGATCCAATATCCGAATGACAATCTTTTCCCCATGAACCGTTGGCAGGCAGGATATCCGCAAGTCAACCGGGGTGAGCCCAACGGTTGTTTTAATGCGACCATCCTGGGGGAGGCGTGTTTCCGTAATATTTAAATTCGCCAAAATCTTAATCCTGGCAGCTAACGCGTTTTGCATTTGTTTCGGAATGATTTTTTCTGTATGCAGTCGCCCATCAATTCGAAATCGAATGTGCACATTTGCCTCATGCGGATCAATATGGATATCACTTGCTTTCAACTGGATACCCGTACTAAGTAGCTGATCAAACAGTTCAACAACCGGTGCCTCCTGGGCTTGATCAGTTTGCTGGGTCATCCCCAAAGAATCATTTTTGAAATAGTATTTATTAATCGCATACAGGATGTCATCTTTTGCAGCAATGACAGGGGACACGCTTAATCCCGTAGCCATTTCTAAATCATCGATCACAAAATAATCCATGGGGTCCGCCATTGCAAGTGTTAACGTTTGATCCTGTATGGTCAGTGGCATGATAACATTTTTTTGTGCCGTTTCTTTTACTACATACCCAAGTACATTCTCGTCAATGGGATATCGATACAACGAAACATGGGGGATTCCTAATTGAAATTCCAGCGCCTCAATTAATTGTCGTTCGGTTATGTAGCCATGTTCCAGCAATGCATCTCCAAGCTTTTGCCCTGCTTGTTTCTTCTTCATTGCTTCGTTTATCTGCTGCTCGGTCACAAACCCGGCATCCTGGAGCAAATCCCCTAAACGTTTGCGCGCGATCATACGAAATCCTCCTTCATTCTTGTTTATCCAGTTTGATCACATTTTCTTCGATTGCCTCTCGTCCAAAAGCGGTACCTTTACACGTGATGGTAATTTTATCTGCCTCCAAATCAAGAGTCATCAGTTCGAACGACCGATCAGAATCAACGTGCACCGTATCGTTTGCATTGCTTACTGTTTTAACGACCGCTTCTAAATCATGATCCGAATCTTTCTTATATAAGAATTTTAATTTGTGATAATAATAATCAACACCCATTTTTGCCAAATTCTCGGCATTATTTTGTTTAGACACAGTCGATACCTGTTTTGTTGTATTTTGCACTTGGTAAAACAGCGTAAGAATAAACAATAACATGATTGTAATGATGAAGACAGTTAATATAAGTGCTGCACCTTTTTCATTATTAAATCGCTTCATGACCATCCCTTTCACATGACAAATAGACATATGTATCGCTAACTGCTTTGTTTTGCCCTGCAGCATAAACGTTTATATGAATGCGATACAGACCATACTGTTTTTCAGCTTCGGTCTGACTCATCTCCATCTCAGCCGAATATGCATCATCTTGATATGTATACGCTTGTTGCATCGCATTGGATACGTTATCGCTACAGCTTGGTGTTTCTTGCGCTGTTTCATTGGCATATGATTGAGTAAGTTCATAAGTAATTTGATCTAATAGATTGCTGGCTATTAATTCATCATCTACGTTATTTGTCCAACTCAAAATTTGTGGAAAAATCGGTAAAACTGCTACAACAACTACCCCTAATATAGCGATTGATGCTATAATTTCAATGAGGGTAAATCCATTTTGTTTTTTATTTGTGTACATAGCACTCTTCCCTACCATGACTTTTATCCTATTATATCATTTTATCGGATGTGAGCGCAGATGCATTTTCGACAATTTTATAACCAAAAGGGCATCACATTAGTAGAATTGTTAGCGGCATTAAGTTTGTTGGCAATTGTTATCACCCTTGTCTCTACAGTGATTATGCAATTATTGAGCAATAGCGGGAAAACAGATGATGATATTAAACTGGCACAGGATACGAATGTTTTTATTACTGAATTTCGACATCAATACTACACCGGTTCAAGAGTAGCTGACCTTTGTTATGAAAGTAACAATACGCATGACGTAACGATTAAGCAACTCGAAGCATCCAACGGAGAACATTCATTAGAAACAGAGGGCGCATGTATTAAGGATATCAATTACGAAAAGCCATTATCGATCAAAGCAACCACCACAAATAATGGATCAAATAGCTTTTCATTGACAACGACGTGGGAACCAAAAAAGCACTATCGGTTAGCTATGAAAACAGAGGAATCAGACAATGATGATATGGAGACGGCTGAATGTAAATATAACGGCTCGTTTATCTTAGATAATGTTATTTTTAAACGTGAACAATGTGCCAACAAATATAATATAGAAGGTGCTTTTGTTGTCAGAGATCAGGCTGTTATTGAAAAGAGGGTGAAAGTACACATCCACGGGTCGGCACATTTTAACGGGGATATCAGGATGCACCCTGAATCTCAAATGACGACAAGTGGCAGTATTCAAATTGATGGAACCGTTTTTTGTGGTAAAGAAAAAGTGAACGTACATAAAAAATCCACAATACACTGCAATTAAAAAACGTGAGCCAACAAGCCCACGTTTTTCATCCATATCCTTATAATTCCATTGACTCCCCAATCTCCAATACCTTTCCTTCCCCTGTCTTAACTTGCTTAGCAAATGCATGCCCATCCTGCTCAATTAACGGGAAGGTATTATAATGGATCGGCACAACAACTTTCGCCTGAATCCAATCTGCCGCAACCAGCGCATCTTCCGGTCCCATCGTAAAGTTATCCCCGATCGGAACAAAGGCAACGTCTATATCATTTCGGTCACCGATTAACTTCAAGTCAGAGAATAGACCTGTATCTCCTACATGATAAATCGTCTTTCCTTCAACGGTTAATAATATTCCAGCAGGCATTCCAGTATAGACCGTGCTTCCATCATCTTCTGTATAGGATGATCCGTGAAATGCCTGGGTAAATTTAACCTTGCCAAATTCAAATTCATGCGCACCGCCAATATGCATAGCATGGGTTCGAAGTCCTTTTGTTGCCATATAATTCGCCAGTTCATTAGGCGCCACAACCAGGGCATCATTTCGCTTGGCAATATCTACCGTATCACCAACATGGTCATTATGTCCGTGGGTGAGTAAAATCACATCCGCCTTTACCGTACTGGCATCCAGATCACATTTGTCATTACCGGAAATAAACGGATCAAATAAAATCGTATGTTTGGCTGTCTCAACTAGTATAACCGATTGTCCATGGTATGATAGTTTCATTTGTATCGCTCCTTGATTAATAAATTTGTTACTCCCTATACTATTTCGATAAAAGTTATATATATCCTTTACCCGTTTTATGATTTTTCCATGCATACAAATAATAAATTACTAAAGCATGCCTTAGCTCTTTCCCTTTTAATTTTTTCCTCTACAGTTTCAAACCTATCGTTTAGGAATTAAAGGCGAAATTTGTTATACTGACAACTATATTACATATCCGAGGTGAATTTGATGTCTAATCGAATGGAAACATTAGTACAAAATATGAAAAAGCATGATTTGGATAGTATGCTCATTACTTCTGCAGCCAATTTTTATTACCTGAGCAACTATTACACCGATCCCCACGAGCGGCTTATTGCAGTTTATGTAAGTGTCAACCACGATCCTTTGCTGGTTGTTCCCGCTATGGAAGCCCCCAATGCGAAACAAGCTGGATGGACATTTGAAATTTTGGGGTATCATGATCATGAAGACCCATGGCACCTGATCAAAGCATTTATTCAGAAGACGGGGAAGGCACCACAGTCTATCGGCATTGAATATGACCAAATTACATTGGAGCGTTTTCATCAATTGGAGCGAATCTTGCCGGAGGCTGCGATCACCGATGCCAAAGAAATTCTGGCCAACTTAAGAGTTGTCAAAAGTAAAAAAGAATACACATTGCTAAAACAAGCAGCCCAATTAGCGGACTTTGGTATAGAAACAGGTATAAACGCTATTCGCGAAGGGGTTAGCGAGCTATCGATCGTCGCAACGATTGAATATGAATTAAAAAAACAAGGCATTCAAGGTATGTCTTTTTCAACGATGGCCTTATCCGGAAAGCAAACCGCTTCACCGCATGGCACACCTGGAATGAAAACAATTGAAAAAGGTGATTTGGTTTTGTTTGATCTCGGTGTAGTATTTGAAGGCTATTGCTCCGATATCACACGAACCGTCGCCTTTCAAGCCATCACAGATGAACAAAAAACAATTTATCAAACGGTTCTTGCTGCCGAGCAAAAGGCCATCAACGCATCACAGCTTGGCACACCGGTCGGAAATATCGATTTAGCCGCCAGAAATCACATTGAACAAGCTGGTTTCGGCGAATATTTCACCCACCGGATTGGACACGGCTTGGGCATTGAAACACATGAATATCCATCCTTAAGCAGCAATAATCAGTTAGCCTTGCAAGCAGGCATGTGCTATACGATCGAGCCAGGAATCTATATTCCAAACGTTGGCGGGGTGCGGATTGAAGATATGATTTTCACCACGGACAAGGGGCCGGAACAATTAACGAAAGCACCTAAAGAACTGCAAATTGTTGATTAGTAATGAGAAAGAAAGGGAGACTAATCCATCAATGGAATAGTCTCCCTTTTGTTGTCTTTCATTTTCTAAAAATCCAGCCTCAATTCTCCAATAATGCATCAGCCGAACTATAATCCAGTCCGTGTGCCTCAGCAACCGCTTGGTAGGTGACATAACCAGATAACGTATTAATTCCTTTACGCAAAGGTTCATTATCAAGGCAAGCCTGTTTATAGCCTTTGTTTGCCAATTGCAATGCGTATGGAACCGTGACATTGGTTAACCCAATCGTTGATGTCCGTGGAACTGCACCAGGCATGTTAGCCACCGCATAATGGACAACGCCATGCTTCGTATAGGTTGGATTGTCATGTGTTGTTACATGGTCACTTGTGGCAAATATTCCTCCTTGATCAATAGCAACGTCGACAATTACCGAGCCATCTGACATCGAAGCAACCATGTCTTCCGTTACTAGTGTTGGCGCTTTAGCCCCTGGAATTAACACCGCACCAATAACCAGGTCTGATTCCGCGACTGCTTCACGAATATTCATCGGGTTCGACATTACCGTATTAACCGATGAACCAAACAAATCATCCAGTTCCTTCAATCGCTGCGGATTCAAATCCATGATGGTGACATCTGCGCCAAGTCCAACAGCAATTTTTGCAGCGTTTGTACCTACACCACCGCCACCGATAATCGTAACTTTGCCGCGTTTGACACCAGGAATCCCAGCAAGTAAAATACCTTTTCCACCCTTGGAGCGCTCCAGAAACTGTGCCCCGATTTGTGCAGACATTCGGCCAGCAACTTCACTCATTGGGTTCAGTAATGGTAATGAGCGATTTGGCAGCTGTACCGTTTCATAGGCAATACCAACGACTTTTTTCTCGATCATTGCCTTCGTTAACTCTGGTTCATTTGCAAGATGTAAATATGTAAACAAGATAAGGCCTTCATAAAAATAGTCATATTCCTCTGGAAGTGGTTCTTTCACTTTCATAACCATTTCCTGTGCCCATGCTTCTTTTGCGGTTGGTGTAATAATCGCACCTGCTGCTTCATATTGGTCATCGGTAAAACTGGATCCTGCGCCAGCTCCTGTTTCAACGTAAACATCATGTCCAGCGTTTTTTAATGTCACGACCCCAGCTGGTGTCATCGCAACCCGGTTTTCATTATTTTTAATTTCCTTTGGCACCCCTATTTTCACCTTTTCCAACCTCCCCAAATCTTGTAAAATATACTTCTATTATTTAACTGAAAGCATTTTCATTGTACCAAAGTTATCTATAAAAGCGCAAGCAACGTACCGGGGTATTTCCAGACGTATCTAAAACCTATCACCGGTAGCGATTAATGACATCAAGTCCGCCCGTGATTTCAAAAATCGAACCAGTTATCATATCTGAGTCATCATCACATAAAAATAAAATCGTTCTCGCTATGTCCTCCCCGGTCCCCGATCGACCTATTGGTGTCTGATTATCATAATTTTTCCGGCTTTGTGCAATCGTTGCCTCTTTCATCGCACCCTCAATATTTCCAGGACATACCATGTTTGAGGTGATGTGATGCTCTGCCTCCTCAAAAGCAACGGATTTGGTTAATGAGGTTAAGCCACTCTTGGCCGCAGCAAATGCCGAACGATATAACCAGCCGGCAGCACCATTCGCACCTTGAAAACCATAATTCACAATACGACCAAACTGTTGCTCGCGCATATGTGGAATGGTTAACTTTAATAAGTAAAAAATGGCATCCAAATTCCCATACATCATTTCATGCCATTCCTCTTGGGTATAATCAAGTAATTTTTTTCGTTCAAAAATAAATGGACCGGCATTATTAATAAGATAATCAACCCCGCCAAATACATTCATTGCTTCTGCAACCAAGTTCTCAACACTTTGTTTATCTGTGACATCGGCTTGAACAAGATGTAAGGCATCATCATAAGCAGAAAGTTCCTGCATCACCTTCATAGCTTTATCATAATTACGGTGATAAGTAATGGTAACATGGTGTCCTTCCTTCAAGAAAGCCTCGGTTACCATTCTTCCCAGCCCCGATGTTCCTGCCGTTATCAGTGCATGCCCCAAATTTTCATCCTCCTCCATTTAGCAAAGATGCGAACTATTTCATGAATGGAATTATATCATAAGATAGAAGGGAAGCAAACAAAAGCACAAGCACGAAACGATTTTGATCGAGGATGTTTAATGAGATCATCCACCCCGGTTGGACCGTAAACGGTTCCGACCCCCGAAAGTTAGAGTAGAAAAATCTATTTTTCGGGGGTCGGAACCTTGCTGGTCTGCTATTTCTTCTGGTTATTAAATGTGTGGATGCTTCGATTATTTGATAAATTTTCCTTATCCTCAATCACACCGCTTTGATAACTTTCAATCAACTGATTTTTTACCGCTTCAACACCTTTTTCATCCTCAAAAAACTTATTTGACTTTGCCAAAAAAATCACCTCCATTTATAGTATGTGTCAAATACGTTACAACAAATGCCGATAAATATTTCCATTTACACAAACAAAGTAGACATACAGTGATTATCTATAATAAAAAAAGGGTATAGACATATAGATAGTAAAAGAGGGGGAGTTATAAATGGACTTTGAATACAAACATATTGTCGTTGCTTTGGATGGATCGGATGCAGCAGAAGCAGCTTTTAAAAAATCACTGGATATCGCCAAACGCAATAATGCCAGATTAATTCTTACCCATATTGTTGATTCACGTACATTTGCAACCGCAGAAGCTTATGATCGAACCCTCGCAGAACGCGCTGAAACGTATGCCAAAGATTTGTTGGACGGTTACATGGATAAAGCACGTGAGGAAGGAGTCAGCAACGTGGTACGCTGTATTGAATATGGTTCCCCTAAAGTAAAAATTGCAAAGGATGTTGCCGCCGACTTTCAAGCTGATTTAATTATTTGCGGCGCGACCGGAATGAACGCGGTAGAACGATTCTTAATCGGCAGCGTTTCAGAAAGTATTACCCGTTATGCGAATTGCGATGTGTTAGTCGTGCGTTAGTGTTAGCATGTTCATTAACTATAAATTTTTTAAAAAAACGCTCCTTTTAACAGGTAGCGTTTTTAGTTTCTATCCTTATGCAGTTCATGCACCACATGTGAAAGCTCTGGAAGGATGAGCTTATTCATCGCAAGCTTTACCGCTCCGGTTGACCCCGGGGTAGAAAATACAGCTGTATCATCAATCACACCAGCAACCGCTCGTGAAAGGATAGCAGCTGACCCGATATCCTCCTGATAACTAAGCATCCGAAAGATTTCTCCAAAGCCTGTCATTTCTTTATGCAACATCTCTTTCATTGTTTCAATCGTAACATCACGATGAGAGATGCCTGTTCCTCCATTTGTCAAAATAATATCGATTGCAGTATCTTGTACGCCCTTTGTTGTCATTGCTCGAATAGCAGTTGGATCATCCTTTACAATTTCTGCACATGCTACATGGTGGCCAGCTTGGTCAAGCAGAGCGGTCATCAATTTTCCACTCTTATCGGTTTCTTTTGTTCGTGAATCACTAATAGTAATAACCATACAATTTAATGACTGCTGTTCAACATGGTGAACCATCGCTTTCCCCCCTTATTTTTTATCACAACAGTCTGGGCACGCAACGATCACGTCGTCAAACGCACCGTGTCCCTAGCGATCATTACCTCTTCATCGGTCGGTATGACAATGACTTTTACTGGAGAGTGCGGATAATTGATGAACGCTTCCTTTCCGCGAACATGGTTTAATGCCGGGTCCCAGTACACCCCCATAAATTCCAGTCCGGTCAACACTTTTTTTCTTATTGTTACACTGTTTTCACCAACACCTGCTGTAAATATAATCGCATCAACACCAGACATTTTAGCAGCATACGACCCTAAATATTTATGAATTCTCGTCGCAAATACTTCTAGAGCCAATTCCGCCCGATCATTTTCTTCCGCCTGTTCTTCAATATCCCGTAAATCACTTGAAAACCCGGACAAGGCAAGCATGCCGCTTTGCTTATTGAGCACGTCAACAACTTCTTCAGCTGTCTGCCCAGTTTTCTCCATAATATATGGAATTAGCGCAGGGTCAAGGTTACCAGATCGGGTGCCCATCGTTACCCCTGCAAGCGGTGTAAAGCCCATGGAAGTATCGATGGATTTCCCCTGATCAATTGCGGTGATACTTGCACCATTTCCCAAGTGACAGGAAATGAGCCGCAATTGTTCCAATGGGATGCCTAATAATTCGGACGCACGCTTGGAGACATATTTATGCGATGTCCCATGAAAGCCATATTTACGAATTCCGTATTTTTTATAGTAGTCATAGGGCAAGCTATATAAATACGATTTCTCTGGCATCGTTTGGTGAAAAGCCGTATCGAACACCGCAACCATATCTACATGTGGGAGCACCTCTCGAAAGGCTCGGATACCGGTTAAATTGGCAGGGTTATGAAGCGGAGCCAGCTCCGATACCGCTTCAATTTCCTGAATAACGTCATCGGTTATTTTTACGGAATCAGTAAACCGCTCACCGCCATGTACGACTCGATGGCCGATCGCGCTTATTTCACCAAGGGATTGAATCACTCCAGATGTTTTTAATCGTTCCAGCAGCCATTTTACCGCTGCTTCGTGATCAGGAATGGCCGCATCCATGCTTTTTTTCTCCCCATTAATTTCAATGGTGAATAGTGGATTCTCCAGTCCAATCCGCTCGATAACACCTTTTGCCAACACGTTTTCTTCTGGCATTTGAATGAGCTGATATTTTAATGATGAACTTCCAGCATTAATTGCTAAAATAAGCATGTCATTTATCCCCTTACTTCAGATAATCAGCAAACCAGCTGTTCATTTGATCCAGTATATCATTCATTGCTTTTGTGTTCTTAAAAGATGGTAAATGAACAAGCAAAGGCTGTTTAGGTGTCGCGGTATGCTTGCCTTTTTTCTGTAAGACCAATAAACTCTTGCCATTTTTGTCTGATTTGAAGGCACTTTCAGGCAAACGAAGTACACCAACAATGTGGGCATGCTGTTGCAAATAGGTATGCAAGCTTTCTGATTGATCACTATCGAACAGAAAATCAGGAATAACAAAAATAGCATATCCTGCTTCATTCATATAGTTCAAGCTTTGTTCAATAAATAAATGATGCGCATAGGAATGCCCCTTGTCCGCACATAATGCATAATCCTTTGCACGAATATCATCCGGATAATACCCAACTGGCAAGTCGGCAACAACTAAATCAACCGGATCCAGTAAAAATGGACGAAGACTATCCTGATGGAAAAACTCAATGGCTGCTTCTTGCAAATTGGCATTGATCAAAGCCAGACGAATGAGTGTCGGGTCTACCTCACTGCCAAATACCTCCATTTTTTTATTCAGCTGTTTCATCACAGCTATCAACAGATTACCCGTTCCACATGCTGGGTCAAAAATTCGTAATGTTTCCCTATCCTTAAATAGCTTTTCGGCTAAATATCCAATTAACAACGACACAGTTTCCGGTGTCATAAAGTGCTGTTGCTGTGTAGCGTTTTTCATTCCCTTTAAGGTAGCGAATTGAATTGCTTTCTGTATTTCCGCTTTCGTATAGTGCTCGAGCTTAATCTCTTGGCCAGCATTAAGAATCTTTTGCTTTCGAATCTCGTCACTAATCCCGGTTGTATCCTGATTAATAAGCGACTCCAAAACAATTGCAAGACTGTCCAAATATGGCTCATCCTTTTGTTGCTGGATCGCCTCCACCGTACGATCAATCAACATATAAAGTGTTTCCATGTTTGTTTTTTCCATTGGTACTTCCTCCGTTCCATCAGCTTAAGGCGTCCTCATTGTACCAAAATATAGTGGGGTATGTACAAGAATGAATCCTATTTTAATCGCAATCATGTAAAAACGTCACGTGTTTCTAATTTACACGAACAGTCATACAACATTAAAAAATCCCTCCAGCTGCCAGCAAGAGAGATTTTTCCACGTCCGGTTCCAGCACCCAGCGACTAATAGCCAACATCCGCCTCCGTACGATAAGTCAACATCGGTTCGAGGATAAAGGAAGGCCGACTAAAAAACGGGCTTGCCGCCCAATATCGGCATACCCCTGTTGCAGGGGCATGTAACATTATCTCCTTCCTACAGTTCAGTCCAGTCTATACGTCGCTGACCGGGCGCTTTCACCTTTGTTCATTATTTAGCTGTTTTGGCAGCCTCTAACGCTTTTTCATAATCGGGATGGTTAGTTACTTCGTCAACGTATTCGACATATGTAACCGTGTTATTGGAATCCACTACAAACACTGCCCGGGCCAATAAGCGCAGTTCTTTAATTAACACACCATATTTCTCACCAAAATCAGCATCCCGATGATCGGATAAGGTGTCAAGATGTTTAATCCCGTTTGCCGCACACCAGCGTGTCTGGGCAAAAGGGAGATCCATGCTAATCGTCAAAACCTGCACCCCCGGTATGTTATCTGCTTCTTCATTAAAACGTCTTGTTTCCTCGGCACATACCCCTGTATCAACTGATGGTACAGCGGCAATCAATTTAACCTTACCTTGATAATTATCCAATGAAACCTC
The DNA here is from genome assembly GCF_039548255.1 of Lentibacillus songyuanensis. NCBI lineage: Bacteria > Bacillati > Bacillota > Bacilli > Caryophanales > Bacillaceae > Lentibacillus > Lentibacillus songyuanensis. Next base: position 53,648 of record NZ_JBCLVH010000007.1, on the reverse strand, counting down.
TTGCAGGTCGTTCGACAATACCGTGAAGTCTGGGGCACTGTCTCCCACTTTTATTTCCGTACCAAGAAGTGTAACAGGCTCTTGATGGAATGTAACATTTGCCATATGAATCATTCCTCCTATATTCTTTTCTTCCCTTCTCATTATGAATAAATTACCTGCTAGTGTCCATTAACATGCCTGTCGAAATTGCTACAAATTAGTGAACATAAATTATATGTCATAAATGGACTGATCCGTGTGCGTCATATCTGGCTGCTGTTGTTTTTGATCTTTCCCTTGTTTGGATTGTTTCTTGGAATTTGACGATTCCCGAATCATTTGTTGAATCTTCTCCACAACCTGTGGTGCAAAATCCATCAATTTTTCAACCAAATGTGTATTGCCATCAAGATGAACCATTTTAATACCTTTTGCATTAACAATTAAGAATGCGACCGGCGTAATGGAAACACCACCGCCGCTACCACCGCCGAATGGTAATTCCTGTTGACTATCACTATCTTCTTGATCGGATCCTTTACTTTGTCCTTTAAATTCACTACCCCCGGCAGCGAAGCCAAACCCAACTTTGGAAACCGGAATAATCACACTTCCATCAGGTGATTCTACCGGGTCACCAATAATGGTATTGACTTCTACCATATCCTTCAAATTCTCCATTGCTGTTGTCATTAAACCTTGGATTGGATGTTCAGCCATTTTTATATTCCTCCTTTTTAAATCAAAACTTCTCGTTTTCGAATCGCCGATTTTCGGATCACTTTAATAAGTGCGTGTATAGCTTGTCCAATTCGAATCGATACCATGCAATCTAGTTTGGTAAATACATATTTTCGATTAAATTCGGGCGTTACGGCCAGATTAGGGGAACAATTCAGTTGGCTCCAGTGATCCAAATAACCGATCACCATTCCCTTTATGGCCCATCCCCCTCCAGTTGCCACCCCGGTTGTGCTTGCATCTCCTGTTCCAATACACGAACGCCATTCAAGTCGATGAATCGTCATTTTAGCAATGATGATTCGAACTGCCATGGTCGTATCATGCATGATCGCCAAAAAATCACGGAGCAAATGCTGCACCAATTTCAGTTTTTCATTGATTGTTTTCCCACTAAATTGTTTTTCCCATTGTTTAGAGGATTCCAGATCAGCAAGGTTTACTTTTTTAGTAAATAGCCGGATGCCATATAGTCGGAGCTGAATGGCAGTGATCTGTTTTTGCTTCCCATAGGATAAAGAAAATGTGATATAAACCTTAGAACATAATAAAATAATTAACAGAAAAACAAGCAACAGTCCGATAACAATCCATACCACCAAAAGCCCCCCTTATCTGGAAAAATATACGGCTCTGCTTTATTTTGGTTCGTAATTACGTTTTTTAACCAAAAAATCTCAACAAATAGAAATAATGGTATGGACATGATACACTTAGGCTAAAAGATATATCATGCAAATGGAGGCAAAGAACCAATGCCAAACCGTAAAAATATCTATTTTCATTACTTACAAACCGATAATATAGAAGATACGCTCGCACCTTTATTTGACCTAGCAGAGAAAAATGGCTTTAGCATTGTCTCTGATTCACAAGATGCAAGTATTATTATTAATGTTGGCGGTGATGGGGCATTTTTACAAGGGGTACGCAAAACGGGCTTTCGTCAGGATTGCTTATATCTCGGTATCACCCGATCAAATGAATCTGGTCTTTACTGCGATTTTAACTTAGATAATTTTGATGAAATGCTCCACACCATGCAAAACGCTGAAATGGAAGTACGTAAATTTCCAATCATTAATGTACAGGTAAATGATGGAACGGTCTTTCATTGCTTAAATGAAGTCAGTGTTCGCTCGACAATTATTAAAACAATTGTTATGGATGTACGTATTGATGGTACTCATTTTGAAACATTCCGTGGGGATGGGTTGATTATTGCTACCCCAACTGGCTCCACTGGCTACAATAAATCTACCCATGGTGCAATCATTGATCCTAAAATTCCTTGTTTTCAAGTGTCGGAGCTGGCGTCGCTTAATAACAATCGGTATCGTACACTTGGCTCCTCGTTTGTGTTGAATAGTAATCGTACATTAACACTGGATATTGTTCAGGATGGAAATGATTATCCCATCATCGGATTGGACAACGAGGCATTTCCAATCAAAAATATACAGCATATTCAAGTCAGCCTAAGCAATAACGTTATTAAAACGGTTAAATTAAAGAACAATTCGTATTGGGATCGTGTCAAACGAACATTTTTATAGAAACAATGGTATGAGTAAACCCAGATACGCGAACATCAACCGAATTCGAGGAAATATCGACCATAGAGCGTGCTCATCAACCGATTCCGAGGTAACATCGACCTAAGAGCGTGCTCATCAACCGATTCCGAGGTAACATCGACCTAAGAGCGTGCTCATCAACCGAACTCGAGGTAACATCGACCTAAGAGCGTGCTCATCAACCGAATTCGAGGAAATATCGACAATAGAGCGGCTCATCAACCGAATTCGAGGAAATATCGACCTATGAACGTGAACATCAACTGATTCCGAGGTAACATCGACCTAAGAGCGTGCTCATCAACCGATTCCGAGGAAATATCGACCATAGAGCGTGCTCATCAACCGATTCCGAGGTAACATCGACCTAAGAGCGTGCTCATCAACCGATTCCGAGGTAACATCGACCTAAGAGCGTGCTCATCAACCGATTCCGAGGAAATATCGACAATAGAGCGTGCTCATCAACCGATTCCGATATCGGCCTCAATGCTAAAGCTGACCGCAGCACGGGCGCACCAGAAAGAAGACTGCTCAAATGTTGAGCAGCCTTCTAGCCAACGCTATTGAATTGTTGTTATTGATGTCCGCCGAATTGTTGTTCAGCCATTGTAACTAAACGTTTTGTGATTTCTCCTCCAACAGAACCGTTGGCGCGAGAAGTAGTATCAGCACCAAGTTGTACACCAAATTCTTGAGCAATCTCTGTCTTCATTTGATCCAATGCTTGTTGTACTCCAGGTACGACTAATTGGTTTGAATTATTGTTTGAAGCCATGTGTCTCACCTCCTTGGTACCTATAGAATGTGTAACAAGAAGTAAAAACATACAGCTTTTCTATTGGTAGTTCTTGTAAGTTTCGGCCTATTTTCTCAAAAAGGGGAACTTCACTCAATGAGGATTTCCCGACGAACTCAAATGTTCTGGTGCAGACTCAAACAGAATCGAACCTTAGTTATTAATTGACTCCCGCTTCATGATTTTGCTTCAAAATCATGAAGCGGGAGTCTTATTGCCCGTTAAGGCGATAAGACAATTATACTTAAAATAACCCCTCAAACTCCTGGGCTGTATCACGTTTTCCTGTGAGCTTGATCGTTTCTATACCCTGGACAGCTTCCTGAAGCATTTCTGAAAGATCCATTTGTCCTTCAAAATAATTCACTTTTTCTCTCGAAGGCCTTGTCTTAGGTGACTTCGGAACAAAAATAGTGCAGCAATCCTCATATGGCCGAATCGAAATATCATACGTATCAATATCACGGGCAATCGTAATAATATCATTTTTATCCATGGCGATTAACGGCCGAATAATTGGCAAACTTGTTACCTCATTGATTGCATGCATGCTCTGCATCGTTTGACTGGCAACCTGACCGAGGCTCTCCCCCGTTGTAATCGACAGGATATGTTGTTTCTCGCAAACCATTTGACTAATTCGAAACATCATCCGTCGCATAATGGTCATGGCATATCCATCCGGCATTTCCCGAAAAACATGCTGCTGGATTTTTGTAAATGGCACAACATGAACCTTTATTGAATTCCCGTACTCCGTTAAGCGACTAGCCAGATCCAATACCTTCTGCTTTGCCCGCTCACTGGTAAATGGGGGCGAATGAAAATGGATTGCCTCCATTTCAACTCCACGTTTCATTGCCAAGAACCCTGCAACAGGACTATCAATCCCGCCAGACAACATGAGTAATGTCTTACCCGATGTTCCTACTGGTAAGCCTCCCAAGCCGGGGATAATGCGTGATGTTATATAAGTCGCTTCCGAGCGGATTTCAACCTTTATTTCCACATCCGGATGGTGGACATCTACTTGAAAGCCTGATGTATGGCTTAACAAATGCCCGCCAAGCACCTGATTCATTTCCTGCGAACGAATCGGGAATTCTTTATCAATTCGTTTTACGGATACCTTAAATGTCTTCGCCTCCGTATTACTTTTCAACGCATATAATGCAGCATCTTTTATTTGTGTTTCATCATTTTCCACCTTGATGGCCAAGCTCAGGCTATGAATGCCAAAGACCTGTTTGCATGCCACGATAATCGGTGCTGGATCTTCCCCATTTAACAGAACGAACATCCTTCCTTGTGTCCGTTTTACTTTTACCCTGGGATAGTCCTTAAGCTTATGCTGAATATTCTCCTGTAGCTTTACAATAAATGTTTTAATATTTTTTCCCTTCAAGGCCATCTCGCCATATCGGATTAATATATGATCAAACTCCATTGGTTATCTACTCCATTACTTCTTTTAATTGATTGATTGCTTTCCTTAATACCTTGATAAATGTGGTTAGTTCTTCTTTTGTTGTATCGTACGACAAGCTCACTCGTAAGGCAGATGTCGTTCGTTCCTGACTGAAACCACAAGCAGCCAGAATTTTGCTTTCATCCGCCAGTTTAGACGAACACGCTGATTTGGTAGAAATATAAATTTCCTGTTCCCCAAGAATATGAATGAGCACCTCGGGCTTTAACCCTGGAACTGAGAAATTCATCATGTGGGGTGCCGCATTTTCCGGTGTATTGATATAAATACCATCTATCTTTCCTAATTCGCTCCGAAGATAATCTTGTTGCTTACATAATTTGTCCAAGTCTGTTTTTCGTTTAGCAAAAACCAATCGGAATGCCTTGGCAAGCGAAACAGCACCAGCCAAATTTTCTGTACCAGAACGAATGGCTCGTTCCTGGTTTCCACCATGTAACAATGGGAACAATTTCACACGGCTGTTGACATATAAGACACCTGTCCCTTTTAGTCCATGAATTTTATGACCGGACATGGTACATAGATCAATCCCGCTATCCGCCAATTGTAACGGTAGTTTTCCCAATCCTTGCACAGCATCAACATGAAAGCGTAATTTGGGATAGTTTTTTACGATGGCGCCAATTTCTTCAACTGGCTGCACGGACCCAAGCTCATTATTCACATGCATGATAGTAATCAGAATGGTATCATTACGAATTGCTTGTTTAACATCCGCTATTGATACTACACCATTTTGATTAACAGGTAAATACGTGATCACAAAGCCTAGTGTTTCCAATGCCTGACATGCTTCAATTACCGAGGGGTGCTCGATTTCAGTTGTAATGATATGTTTTCCCCGCGACTGATGCTTCAGTGCAATTCCTTTTATCGCTGTATTATTCCCTTCCGTTCCACCAGACGTAAAAATAATCTCGCTTGGATCGACATGCAATAATTGGGCTACCTGTTCCTTCGCTTTCCAAAGAAGCTTTTCCGCCTTCCCGCCGAATTGGTGGATGGAAGAAGGATTCGCAAAGAAAGTTTCAGAAACTTGCTGAAAGCTTTGCAGTACCTCAGGATATGGTTTGGTTGTTGCACAGTTATCTAAGTAAATCATTTTTCTAACCTCTTTTAAAAAATAGATAAGGCTGGCCTAAGGAAAAGAGTTTAACCTCCCTTTCCAAAAGACAGCCTTTCATTACGTTAATTCATTACTTTCTCATGAAATGCTTCCAAACGTTGTAATGCACCAGGTTCAATTTCTTCCAGGGCTTTTGCAGCATGCTCCAGTGATAATTCATATTCATACGACCGAAATAACCGTTCCGCTTCTGCTAATTTAGCTGCAAGTAATGGATATTTACTTCGGTACCGGTTCGCATATTGAATGACCCGCTCCGTTAAATATGCTTGTTCCAGTAAAGTATCGGTTTGTTGAATAAGCGAATCCATTTCTCGTTTTGCCTCTGCCAATGCCTGTTGAACAAGACTAATATCCAGCGGTTGTCGTTCTAATGCTTGTAAAACCTGGATATTCTTATCATTTGCTGTCTCCGCCATATTCCAGATAAACGTAGGAACTCCAGGAATATTGCTTTTGTGCAACTTTCTTATTGTATCATTTAGCTGGGCTTTCATGTCAGCGAGTTCTTCTTTCGCCTCAATTTCGTCTTTTCGTAAGTTATGGATCCGCTTTTTAAATGCGGCATGTTCTTCTTGTAAGGATTCAACCTGTTGGAAGCCCCCTTCCACAACTTCACGTAATTCGGAATGAGATTTCGTTTCATTTTCCAGGTTCACTTGCAGCTCTTCTAATTGTCTTTTCAACTGAGTGATCGCCTTGTCCAGGGTGACATATTTCTCCATATCACTGTCTTCAAAGTGATAAGCTTGCTTTAATGTTCCCACTTCTGCCTTTGTTTCCTGAAATGAGGTGTCTAATTCATCAATTAGATGCTGGTAAGTAGGAATTTGCGTTTCCATGTAGTTTTTGGCAATTGCCTCTTTTTCCAACAGCACATATATTTCTTTTATCCGTTCATCCAATTCGGTAATTAATGATTTTGCTTCCTCGACACTACCTTTATCCAAGGACTCGACACTGGCTGACAATCGAAGCTGGTAATTATGTATTTCCTTCTCCAATCCAAGGTATTCGACACGATACCCGTCTTGTTTCATACCTTTTATACCAGTGTACAACTCATCTAATTGTGCCGGTAATTCTTGTTTACACGCTTTGTAGATCGATGGGAACTCCTCCATTTGTTTTTGAAGAACCTCCAGCTCCTGTTTCAGTTCATGAACAACCTGCTGTGCCTCATAGTAATCACCGGCGTTGGTCAACGTGTGATAGCGACTCGATTTTTCATCGAGTTCATCGATTTCCACTTCGAAACGTACCTCCGCTTTCCCATACTGATAACGGTATTGGGAAAGCATTTTGTGCAACGCCTTTATTTCTGGTTCGATGTGTTCGATTTCTTCCCGGCTGTTTTTCTCTGACTCAAGCAACTGTTCCAACTCTTGCAAAATTGTCTCAATATCCTTTTCAATGGTTTCTAATGTTTGTTCTGATTTTCGCAAAGTCTTTTTCGCGGTCGGGAAACGATATTTATCAGCAGCTTCTTCGGCATCCAGAAGATATTCCTCAATATTAGGCAATTCCTGTGTTACCACGTACTCCCAGCGTTCTTTCCACATTTCAAACTTCTCTTGCGCCTCACCAGACAAATTTAAACTTTTAATCCGTTGCAATTCGGCTGCAATATTCCGGCTCATAATCTCCAGCTTCCAACTTTCCTGCTGATCAACAACATCATATACCCGTTTTCGTAAAATAAGGCCAACAATGATTAATGCGATGATAACTAATATCGTTCCAATGATAATTGACATGCTTTGCCCTCCTAACCATCTTCTTTCCTGTATAAGAGGATATTTCTCCAATCGTGTTCAAAACGTTCGTAAACAAGCCATTCGGAAGTTTTCTATTGTTCACTATACGTATTGAACTACTTCAATAAAATCTCTCGAAAAACAGGTATTTTAATGTACGTATTTTTGCATTCGATTATTGTATACTAATGATACCATGTAAACAGCATTTTTGGCTAAAAAAAATCAAATAAATTAATGATTTGACAAATTTTTTGCGAAAAGAGCAATAAAATGACACGGGCTTGTTTATACAAAGCCTATTTTTTAATGTTGCACAATAAAGTCCAGCCACTGATGAATGGTTTTTACATACTTTCGGACAAACAGGCTATGCGATTGTTTGCCAATCACCTGATGTTTCCATTCATTCTGCAAAACATATGGTGTGATTAACATCCCTTTCAACTGCATTAACAAAAATTGCTGATCTACTTTTTGCTTCTTCGACAAAATGGAAGCAAATGCATTACTTATGTAATAATTTTCTTTTGCGATATACGTAACCGCCATTTCTCTTACAAACACAGAATCAAGCGAAAGCTCGCGTAAGATAAAACAGGAAAATTGATGGTTATCTTGCCGATACTGTATAATGGTTTCGATTAGCTTTTTTGCTCGGCTTAATGCAGGTTCCTCTGCTGACGCTTGCCATGTTTCTTCCATCAATTTGAGGTACAGTTCATAGTATTGGGTGACAACGTGTTCCAGCAAGCCCTGCTTACTTTTAAAATAATAGCTGATCAGCGAAACATTTACACAAGCCTTATCGGCAATGTCACGAACCGAAGTACCATGAAACCCCTTCTGAAAAAATAAGGAAGAAGCTGCAACCATTACTTTTTGTTTTGAGGGATTATTTTTCAATGCTTTCATCTCCTTACTTCCTAAATACGACAAAGGACATGATAATCCTGCAATTTCTTCTCGACATTTGCTGCAGGGAAAATGTCGAAATCACGCAATAGAAAGGAAAATGATAGATGTTTCAAACACAAACTTATTCTGGAAATAAAGCGAATGATTACGAATTAGTGCTTAAACAACTTACCGCACTATCAGAGGGGGAAACGGATCCGATTGCTATCATGGCCAACGCATCCGCCTTGTTAAAGCAGTTTTTAACCGATGTTAACTGGGTTGGCTTCTACCTTTGGAAACAAGATGAATTGGTTCTCGGACCTTTCCAGGGACTGCCTGCCTGTATCCGGATCCCTTATGGCAAAGGGGTTTGTGGAACGGCACTAAAAGAACGAATCACCAAACGTGTTGCTGATGTGAATCAATTCCCCGGACATATTGCTTGCGACAGTGCCAGCCGCTCGGAGATTGTTGTCCCCTTACTAGTCGATAACGCTCCTTATGGAGTTCTTGATATCGATAGTCCACGTACAAATCGTTTTGATGACACAGACGAAGTATATATTGAAAAATTCGCTAAAATCGTCGAAACATTTTTAAGTTAATGTTTAATTATATGGAAAAACAAAAGCTATGGCTTTTAAAAGCCATAGCTTTTGTTTATTTCATTTATCCTGTTCTTTTTTGCACGCTTCGTCTCTTTTACAACGCGGTTTTTTCCACCACTTTTCGCTTCATATAATGCTTTGTCCGCCCGAATAAATAGTTCTTTTACGGAATCTGATGTTTGCTCCGTCCAGGTTGATACCCCACAGGAGAGTGTAATTCGCGGTGCTGTCAAGTGCTGTACTTGTTTTCTGATTCGCGTTGCTAAACAAACACCATCCTCTATCGTTAAGCCGGGCAAATAGATTGCTAATTCCTCACCGCCCCAGCGCGCAGGAATATCATTGTCGTTTAGGTTTGCCTTAATCACCTCAGCCACTTGCTTAATGACCTCATCACCAACACTATGTCCATAGGTGTCATTGATCTGCTTGAAATCATCAATATCAAATAAAATTAATGTTCCTTGTTCAGCTGTGGCCATATAAAGTTGAATTTGATCGTCCAAGTGGTTTCGGGAATATAACTTTGTTAAATAGTCAGTAATTACTGCTTTTTCCAGTTGTTCTTTTAAAATAGCATTAACCATTGCTAATGTGGAGTGCTGAATCAATGATTGCATTAATTTAAAACTATCGAATGAAAAAAAGTATTCATCTTTCTGCAACATGGCTACCATACCATGGATCTCTCCGGAATGGAGCATTGGAATGACCATCACCGAACGAAAAGGAAAAGGATGAGCGGTTTTAAAGTCACCACTAAAAATGGCTTCCTTCGCCTGCTTCAGCCTATTCTGAACAGATTCAATAAAAGCGAGGCTGTCTTCTGTATAGAAAAACTTGGTACTCCCTGGCAAAATGTCCATGTCACGCATTTCTGCTTTCATAAAGTAGAAGAATCCAACCTCTGTTGCGTGACAAGAGTCAATAATATATTGTTTCACAATCGAAGTTATTTCCGGGATTTTTAAATTTGTATTCAATTGGTGCGTTGCATCATTAATCATTTTCAAATCCGTAACCAGCCCTTTTGAATGCGCATATAGGGTAGCATTTTCAATGGCCTTCCCGGAAATGACAGCAAATTGTATCATGAAATCGATTTCTTCCCCTGGAAAGTCAACCGCTTCCGGTGCAATAATCTGCAAGACACCATAAACACCCTGGTCACCTTTTAATGGTGCATATAGGCAAGTGTTTTTTTCTTTTATACGATTCTCCAGCTGTACCTCTCCCGTAATGAACGCTTGCGTACTGGCCCATTTCGTTGCATCATCACTGTACGCAATCGTTTTAACAGGCAATGCATGATCCATTTCATAATCCTGTGACAGCAGCAAATGGTAAGTAAAATCAGGATAGATAACATCCAGGGACTTTGTAATCTCTACTAAAATATCTTTCTTATCTGTTAAGGAATAACAACGTGACATCAGATCGTATAAAAATTTATTTTTCCGGTTCGTATCGTCCGTTTTTCTTTGCTGGTTTAAAATGGAAAAAAGTCGTTCGAGTTGTATCTTTAAGAATGAAGGCCACTGTTTTATTTCAGCTTTACCTGATATGGATATCCCAATAAAAGCTGCCGGTTTGCTTTTCGGTACAATTGGTACAATAACGAATTGTAAATCAGATGGTATTTGACATACCTTCCCCATATTTTTCATTCGAACGATCGTGTTTGTCCGAATTGCCAAATCGCCATGATCGAATAATTGCTGCTTCCGAATCGGTAATGATTGATTTCCAACCTGCTTGTATGAATTAGTCCAAGCATGCTCCACAAAAACAGTGACCTTTGTGTCCAAGTTTTGCTGCAATTTCTCAACAAGCAGAAAAAGCAGCTCATCCTCAGAACAATCAGTCATCATGGTAATTATTTCAAAGCAGATACTTTTTAATTTTTCTTCATGAAATGTATCTTTTTTTGTCATTTGATCACCCATTATACGGATAATTATTGATTTTACGTTTTCATTTATTTCTTTTATTATAAACTATCTAGTCATATTTTCCTATATCAGAATGGAAATTCCTTTATTTTGTATTGATATCGTGATAAAGCATTGACTTTGCCGGGCAAAACTTATATACTATGCTTTGTGTAAAATAAAAGCGGCCTTTGTGGACCACGTATGTGATCATTTTGTTCCTTCTTTTTGAAGAAGGTGTATCGTGTAACTCTCTGCTGCTGGAGCGATGGTACATGAAAACAAAATGAGCAGCGCCGGAACACGCACTTTTTTTTATGCAAATAAACGATAAAGGAGGAAATGTCTAATGGCACGATTTACTGGATCTGTATGGAAAAAATCCCGTCGTCTTGGCATTTCATTAACTGGAACTGGTAAGGAGCTAGACAAGCGTCCTTACGCTCCTGGGCAACATGGCCCGAACCAACGTAAGAAAATCTCTGAATACGGCTTACAACAACAAGAGAAGCAAAAACTTCGCTTTATGTATGGCTTAAATGAACGTCAATTTAAGAATACATTCAACCAAGCTGGTAAAATGAAAGGTGTTCATGGTGAGAACTTCATGGTATTACTAGAATCTCGCCTAGACAACATCGTATTCCGCCTTGGCTTAGCTCGTACACGCCGACAAGCACGTCAGCTAGTTAACCATGGCCATGTTACTGTAGATGGTAAGCGTGTGGATATTCCATCCTATCGTCTAAAACCAGGTCAAGTTATTGGTTTGCGTGAACGTTCTCGCAATCTTGATATCGTGAAGGAAGCAATCGAAGTAAACAACTTCATTCCAGAATATCTTACATTTGATGAAGATAAATTGGAAGGCAGCTACAGCCGCTATCCTGAACGTTCAGAGCTTCCAGCCGAAATCAACGAAGCGCTAATCGTTGAATTCTACTCACGTTAAGTTTAAAGCCTTAAAGAACGTAATATTTTATGAGCCCCACAACCTAAATGTACATAGGTTGTGGGGCTCTTCATTTTCAAAGTTTAAAAATCCGTTATCTCGCCAATTTTACTAATCTGTCCCCAGGCTTCTGATATCCCAAAAAACATGTCAACGTTTTTCTTATTGATACCGAACCAAAGAGTACTTCTTTTTCCCTCTCCGAATAATCGTAAACGTATCCTCAATCCGGTCGTCCGCGGTAAGTGTGTATTGCATATCCTGGTTCCGCTCCCCATTGATGTAAATCGCACCGTTCTTGATGTCTTCTCTCGCCTGCCGTTTAGAAGGTGAAATAGATGCGTTCACCAGCAAGTCGATTAAGCCAATCTCATCTTTACCCATATGGTGTGTTGGCACATCCTTAAAGCCTTGTTCGATATCTTGTGCCGACAATTGTTTTAAATCGCCACTAAACAAGGAAGCGGAAATTTTTTGCGCTTGTTCAAGTGCTTCCTGGCTGTGGACCAATCTTGTCATTTCTTCAGCTAAACGCTTTTGTGCCAAACGGTTTTCCGGATGCCGCTCCACCTCCTGCTTTAACCTATCGATTTCAGCTTGTTCCAGGAACGTGAAATAATGGAGAAACTTAATCACATCGCGATCATCCGTATTAATCCAAAACTGGTAAAATTCATAAGGTGTTGTTTTCTCTGCATCAAGCCAGATTGCCCCACCGGCAGTTTTACCAAACTTCGTGCCATCTGCTTTAGTAATAAGTGGAACCGTTAGTCCGAAGACCTTTACCTCTTCATCCGCTTGACCATTTGTCCGACGGATTAATTCCATTCCTGCAGTAATATTGCCCCATTGATCACTTCCCCCGATTTGCAGGCGGCAATCTTCCTGCTCATATAATTTCAGGAAATCAAGCGATTGCAGGATCATATAACTAAACTCAGTAAACGTGATCCCCTTCTCAATTCGTGCAGAAACGGATTCTTTGGCAAGCATATAATTAATACCAAAATGTTTCCCGGCATCACGCAGGAAGTCAATGACGGTCATACTTGCCAGCCAGTCATGGTTATTTCGTGCAAGTGCCGCATTCTTCCCATGATCGAAATCCAGTATATGCGCCAGCTGCTGCTTGATTTTATCGCTAAATCCTTTGACAACTGCTGCATCATTTAATGAACGTTCGGTGGATCGTCCACTTGGGTCACCAATCATCCCTGTTCCGCCCCCAATTAGTGCAATCGGTCGATGCCCTGCATCTTGAAATCGTTTAAGGATTAACATTGGAACCAAATGACCTATATGAAGGCTGTCTGCCGTTGGATCAAAACCGCAATATAGTGTCATCTGGTTATGCTGCAGGTAGTCATTCAGCCCTTCATAATCAGTCGTTTGGTTAATTAAGCCCCGATTTTGTAAATCATCTAAAATATTCATCTTACCTATTCTCCTTTATGCTGTTTTTGACAAATAAAAAATCCCATCCCTCAGGTAAAAGGGACGAGATATCACTCGCGGTACCACCCTTGTTGCATACGTATGCCACTTTGGGGTTGTTAACGATGAATACACCGTTTCTCTTTTAGAAAAAGAAAAGCTCCAGATTGTAATTCGTTCAGCAAATATATGCTAGTTCCCACCACCACTAGCTCGCTAAAACAGGGATTTGCCTTCCTACTGCGATCCTTCTACGCCATAATTATATAATAAGTATTTCTTATTTTTATCATACCTGCTAACAAATTGCAAGGCTGTTTTCGTTCATTTTCTGTTCTTAGCTAGTGAACCAATCAATGTTCAACAAACAACTATCAAAAATCTATCATTCTATATTCTCCTTAAAAACCACCTATGCTATAATGTAAAGTGACATTCAGGAGGTATGATTGTGAGTAAATTTAAACAAAAGCTTCGTACATATACAAAAAAATTTATCGCGTTCTGGAAAACCGGGAAGCTCCAGCGGTCATCTCGGGTCACATATGATGTCGTATGGAACATTATCTTGTTTTCCATTATTGTTTGTGTCATTGGAGGGGTCTTTGCATTTGGGGTTGGCGCTGGGTATTTTGCCTCTCTTGTTAAAGATGAGCCAATACGAAGTTATTCCAGCATGGAAACAAGTATTTACAATTATGAAGAAACATCCAAACTTTATTTTGCCGATAACAAATACATTGGCGACATTCGTTCAGACTTACATAGAGATGAAGTAGATTTAAAAAATGTCTCCGATACATTAATCAACGCTGTTATCGCAACAGAGGACGAAAGCTTCCGAAAACATAATGGGGTTGTACCAAAGGCAATTGTTCGCGCTCTTATGCAAGAGGCAACCAACTCCGAAGTAAAAACAGGTGGAAGTACGTTAACACAACAGTTAATTAAGAATCAGATTTTAACAAATGAAGTGTCGTTTGAGCGGAAAGCAAAAGAAATATTACTATCACTAAGACTGGAACGATTTTTCACCAAGGATCAAATTTTGGAGGCCTATTTAAATATTATTCCATATGGACGTGATGCATCCGGACAAACGATTGCTGGCATTCAAACTGCAGCACAAGGCGTGTTTGGTGTGGATGCCAAGGATCTTAATCTGCCACAGTCTGCTTATTTAGCCGGATTGCCGCAGAGTCCATCCTATTACACACCATTTTTAAATAATGGGAATCGAAAAAAGAAGAAAGACTTAAAGCCTGGAATTAAACGCATGAAAGCTGTGCTAAAGCGGATGTATGAGGAGAAATATATTTCCAAAGAGGAATATGACAAAGCAGTCGCTTATGATATTACAGCTGATTTCACGAAAGCAAAGAAATCTTCGCTTGATAAGTATCCGTACCTAACCGTTGAACTTGAAGAACGGGCGAAAAAGATTATTGCGAAAAAATTAGCCAAAAAAGATGGATATAGCGAAAAAGATCTGCAAACAGATGACGAATTAAATGAAGAGTATATGATTCTGGCTGATCGCGATTTACGACAGAAAGGCTATGAAGTGCATTCGACAATCGACAAGAAAACGTATGAAGCATTCCAGAAAATCGCCAAAGAGTATGATGCGTATGGACCTGATAAGCCAGAAACGGTCACCAATGAAAAAGGGGAACAAGTGAAAGTCATGGAACCTGTGCAGGTAGGTGGTGTTTTAACTGAAAACAGCACGGGAAAAATTATCAGTTTTGTCGGCGGCCGTGATTACAGTAAAAGTCAGGTCAACCATATCGACAATTCAGCAAAACGGCCAAATGGAAGTACGATGAAACCATTACTTGTGTATGGCCCGGCAATTGAGAAAGGAATCATCCAGCCGGCGACACCAGTATTAGATTACGAGATTGACGAAGGTAATTATCATCCGCACAACTATGCGGGCGGCTACCATGGGATTGTGTCAGCACGTGAAGCACTGGCTCAATCATATAACATACCTGCTGTGAGAATCTATAAACAAATAATTGGCGATGATCCTGCCACCGAGTATTTGGAAAAAATGGGAATCACTACTCTAACGGAAGGAGATCATTTTAATGAATCCTTGGCACTAGGCCAGCCGAGACACGGAATTGGCATCGAGGAAAATGTCAATGCCTATACCACCTTTGGCAATAATGGAAAATTTGTCGATTCCTATATGATTGATAGCATTACAACCCAAGATGGTGACGTCATTTATCAGCATAAAAAAAGCAAGCCCAAAAAAGTATTTTCACCGCAAACAACGTACCTGACACTCGATCTTATGCGTGATGTTATAAGTAATGGTACAGCGTCATACCTTAACTCGCAATTAAAATATAGCAGTGTTGATTGGGCTGGTAAAACCGGAACATCGCAATACATCCAAGATACATGGTTCGTGGCCACAAATCCGAATGTGACTTTCGGAACCTGGATGGGCTATGATACACCGAAAACGTTGGATTCACCTGATTACAGTAACCGGAATGTCAGGTTATGGGCCCAGCTAATTAATAAAGCATCCGAAATTAATCCGGATATAGTTGCACCGAAAGAGTCATTTAAACGTCCGGACGGTATTGTATCCAGCAACTACTGTGCACCATCCGGAAAGCTGCCATCTGATTTATGCGAAAAAGCTGGACTGGTGAATTCGGATATATTCAACAGCGACGACGTGCCAACAAAGACCGATGATAGTTTGATCGGCAGTGGCAATTTAGTAAAAGTAAATGGCAAGACAGTTGCTGCAGGTTCCAAAACGCCTAAGGAATTTACAACCGGAAGCGGTCTGGCCTTTAATCCCGCATTTTTGAAAGAAAATGGATATGACAAATACAGTGATTTGTCTATCCTGTATCCAAGAACAAATCGGGAGAAATGGGAGAAAATCAGCTCCACGGGCGCAGATGTCAGCAGTGATTCCATTAATGACGATGGAAAAGATCCAGGTGCTCCTGCCTCTGTTTCCGGCTCAGGAAATAAGCTTACCTGGTCAGCACCGGGGGATAATGATATTGTCGGCTATCGGGTTTATCAAGCAGGCAAATCTGGTGACTCCTACTCCTTTGTTGGCAGCACCACATCAACAAGTTACTCGGTCCCTAAGGAAAAAGGAGCCTATATCGTGAAAGCCGTCGATTATTTCGGACGGGAATCATCTGGGTCCAGTGAAGTGAAGTTTGGCGACGTTTCTGACAGTAAAAAAGATAAAAAAGCAGACCACAACAAGAAAGCGAAACATGACAAAAAGGAACAAAAAAAGAAGAAGAAAAAGCACGACAAGGATTGATTTCTTCTTAAAGCCACGACAAAAGAGTTTAAGTATAAGGGAAATCCGAACGATAATTCGTTCGGATTTCCCTTTTTACGCTTAGGAATGTATAAACTTTAATTTGGAAGTATCTTGATGTAGATGAAGGGTTTTTAAGTAATACGTATAGAATACTTTGATGCTGATTATCCATAAACTGCGACATAGATTGAGCTGGCGGTTGAACTGCCGCTGTGGGAAAACACTACGCTTTTTAGCGGGCGGCTAGTGAGCCTCGGGCCAACATAATGTTGGTCTTGAAGGCGTTGCGACAGGACGTCGCGCACTTAGCCTTCCATCCTTGCTTGTGACGCACTCCGGGGTCTCAACTATGCCATTCCTCGTAGCTGCTAAAAAAGTGAAATAGATTCGTTTTGAAAACCTCTGCATCTCGCACGTTTCGGACTTGCTATCGCACGTTTCAGGCCTGCTCTCGCACGTTTTGAATCCGTTCTCGCACGTTTCGGGACTGCTGCAGCACGTCTTAGCCCGTTTTCTTCCAAACAATTATGAAAGGTACTTTTTCAGTGATCTCGCCTTCCTCCCGCAGGAGTCTCCGTGTTTTCCCTTCGCTGGTATAGTGTGTTTCAACGGAATTTTAGCTACACTGAAACGACCGTATCCTTTTATTAACGACTATACCTATCTCGATGAATGAAGGGCGGTGATTTCCACTTAGAACAGCACAAGTCCATAGCCTTACATGCGCATCTGCACTCCTCTTCCAATAGAACGAGTGTCATGTAACAAAATTATCACTATGTCGCATTTTACATTAACTGCGTATGACACCCTCTGAAAAATTGACATTTCAAACATACCTCTTTATAAACGTTCGTCTTTAGTGTGCAAGGTTTCTGTTTTGTCTCACCCTCTTCTCATACATTCTAGTAACACATTTGTCAAAAACTTATTAAAAGTGGTAAATATCATCTCTTTTTGCTAAAAATTCGTGCTATATTCCTGTATACTAGAAGTATAACTTGGAGTAATAACCTAATAGGTGGTGAAATTGTGAACCATACAAAAACCTATAACAAAATCACACGTGATACTGCTTATGGAACCATTACGATTGAAGGGCCGCTTCCATCAACCGAATTAAAGAAATACCAATTTCATGAAGATTTGACTGCGTTTCGCCCGGCTCCAAAGCAATTTAATGTAATACTGGAAATTGCTGATTTTACAGAAGGCAGATTGATTATTGCCAGAACGGAAGATACCATTATTGGCTATGTCACGTACCTGCACCCCGATCCACTGGAACGCTGGTCTGAATTTAACATGGACGATCTGATCGAATTAGGTGCCATCGAGGTTATCCCAAAATACCGTGGTGCAAAAATTGCCTCCGGCCTGCTGCAGGTTTCCATGATGGATGACTATATGGAAAATTATATCGTTATCTCCACGGAATATTATTGGCACTGGGATTTAAACGGTACCAAATTAAGTGTTTGGGGTTACCGTAAAATCATGGAAAAAATGATGGCGGCTGGCGGACTTTCTCCTTCCCCAACAGATGATCCGGAAATTATTTCACATCCGGCCAATTGCTTAATGGTTCGAATTGGTGACCATGTCCCAAAGGAGTCAATTGTCCGATTTGACACCTTACGTTTTTTGCAGCGTCATAACTATCGAAACATGAGGGAGGGATTCTAATGCTTGTTGAAAATATTATGAAGACCGATATGCAAACGTTGCCACCAGAAGCCAGTATCGCCGAAGCACTCGAATTGTTACAGAAATATCATATCCGGCATATCCCGATTGTCGATAGGGAAAACCATGTCATCGGGATTGTATCTGATCGCGATGTCCGGGATGCCAGTCCATCGGTTTTCAGTAAAGGCCCTGGGACCGAACTTCAACATGAGATTCAATCGATTATGAGTCACCCGGTTGTGACGGTCCATCCGCTGGACTTTGTCGAAGAGATTGCCAGCATCTTTTACGAGGAAGAATTTGCTTGTCTTCCAGTAGTACGAAACAATGTACTGATTGGTATTGTAACGGAGAAAGATATGCTGAATACGTTAATCCAGCTAACCGGTACAAACGTTCAAAGTTCCCATATTGAAATCAAGGTTCCTGACAGACCTGGAATTCTACCCGAAGTAACCGCCATATTTGGGAAACGAAAGACAAATATTACATCTGTACTTGTTTACCCATATCGTGATGATCCGACGTATAAAATCCTGGTCTTTCGCATCCAAACGATGAACCCGCTGCCAGTCGTCCAGGACTTGCGTAAAGCTGGTTTTGAGCTGTTATGGCCAAATGATACGGCGGGGCCAACATTATGACTTGCAGATCATCCTTTGTTTTTTCAGATGCCTATTTAAATTATCATTTTCATTCAGATCATCCATTTAATCACCTGCGTGTTGTCCTGGCCAAAGAATTATTGGAGGCAGTAAAAATGCTTACGGCAGAGGATATGATTGCCCCACGATTAGCAACAGATGAAGAACTGGAATTATTTCATGATAAAGCTTACATTCATGCAGTCAAAAAAGCCAGTAACGGTGAATTGAATGATAACGAAGGGCTGGAGTTTGGTCTTGGAACCGAAGATACGCCAATGTTTTCCAATATGCACCAAGCATCCAGCATGCTCGTTGGCGGCTCATTAAATGCAGTTGATGCTGTATTGGAAGGCCCCTCCATCCATGCTCTCAATTTGGGGGGCGGGTTACATCATGGATTCAAGCGTAAAGCATCCGGCTTTTGCGTATATAACGATGCTGCCATTGCCATCAAATATTTGCGAAAGAAATATGATGCCAGAGTATTGTATGTTGATACCGATGCCCATCATGGGGATGGGGTGCAATGGGCATTCTATGAAGATCCTAATGTTTGTACATTCAGTATCCACGAGACAGGACGCTACCTTTTTCCTGGTACGGGTAATGTCAATGAACGTGGCATTAAAGAAGGACACGGCTATTCGTTCAATCTTCCAATCGATGCCTTTACGGAAGATGAATCGTTTTTACAAGTGTACAAATCCGCCTTCAGCGAAATATGCGCATTTTTCAAACCAGATATTATTGTTACACAGAATGGCGCCGATGCCCATACGTATGATCCACTAACACACCTTTGTGCAACGATGAAGATCTATGAGAAAATACCATTGCTGGCACATGAAATGGCGCATCAATACTGTGGAGGCAAATGGATTGCATTGGGCGGTGGTGGCTATGATATGTGGCGTGTCGTACCACGAGCATGGGCTCAAGTTTGGAATGTCATGAAAACAGGTACGACTCAAACGGGAGATATTCCAAATACATGGCTAGCCAAATGGCAGTCTAAGGCACCCGTACAGCTTCCGAAAACATGGTTTGACAATAAAGATATCGTACCAAATATACCGCGAAAAGCAGAAATCACGGAGAAGAATGCCAAGTTTTTGTTGACCGCTTTAAAGTATACCAAGCAACAAACCTAAGAAAAGACAAATAGCGGAAATGACGATACATCATCTCCGCTATTTATCTTCCACACCTGCACTATCTTCTAAAATCACAATTTCCACTCGCCGGTTTTTGCTCCAATTTTTTTCCGAGGTGTTTGGCACAACAGGTCGGGTGTCACCATAGCCCACAGATGAAAAACGTGCTTTATCAAACTGATTTTCACTTATCAGGTAGCGGATAACGCTGCTTGCCCTGGCACTGGATAATTCCCAATTGGACGGATAGCGGTAATTGGAAATTGAACGACTATCGGTATGTCCTTCCACCTTAACCGCATTGGGCAGCTTTTTTAGTAAGGAGCCAATCTTATTTAAAAACGGTTTCCCCGAATCAAGGATGACCGCTTCCCCTGTATCAAATAAAATACTTTCCTGCAATACCAAAACAACCCCGCGTTCCGTGCGATTGGCAGAGATAACGTTCTTCAGATTATTTTTCTCCAGATACTTCTCCACATCCTGTGTTAATGTATCCAGCGAATCCTCGCTGCTTTCATCATCATCCCTGTCATTTCTATTTTTTAATTCCGTCGGATTCTGAAATTCATTGCTATTCTTGCCGCTCTCCTGTACGCTCGTACTTTCGGTCGGATTATCCGCCGGTACCGGAGAAGGATAAAAGTCAAAAATCATGCGATTTCGAAATGATTCAGAAACAGCATCAAATTTAACCTGGTCAATTTGTGACATGGAAAATAACAAAATAAAAAACACAAGGATCAAGGTAACCATATCTGAATAGGTTACCATCCATTTGGGTGCACCATTGTCCCTTTTTTTTCGTATCTGTCTACGCTTCATGGGCACGATCCCCTAGGAACGAGGCTTCTTCATTCAATTCTGAAGGAAGTTCATCACCAGCAAGAAACGCACTAAGTTTTTCTTCCAATATTCGCGGGTTTTGTCCGGATTGGACACCAATAATTCCTTCGATAACAATTTGCTTCATAAATACTTCTTCTTCGGTTTTGCCTTCTAATTTACTTGCCATCGGAATGAAGACGAGATTAGCAAGTACCGTACCATATAATGTTGTCAATAATGCAACCGCCATCGATGGCCCTAATGATGATGGATCTTCCAGGCTATTCAACATTAATACAAGCCCCACAAGCGTTCCAATCATCCCCCACGCCGGGGCATATTCTCCTGCCTTTTCAATAATGGCACGGCCCTGATAATGCCGCTCCTCCATTGCGGTAATTTCAGCATTCATAATGTCATGAATAATTTCCGGCTCGATCCCGTCAACAGCAAGCAAAACACCTTTCCGAATAAACGGATTATCAATCTCATCCAATTCATTCTCTAATGCTAAAAGTCCCTCGCGCCGGGCACGCTCCGACAAACGAACAAATAAATCAATAAGTTCTGGAAGTTGATTTTCATTTTTACGAAATGCTTCTTTTAGAACCTTTGATGTTAGTTTCATTCGTTCCATTTTAAAATTTATCATTAATGATGCCACTAATCCGCCAATTACTATCAAAATAGAGGAAAGATCAAGAAACGTAACCGCTCCCTCTCTTCCACCACTTGTCAGAATCGCGAGCATAATGATAATAAAGCCTAACGTAATGCCGAATGGAGT
The DNA here is from genome assembly GCF_039548255.1 of Lentibacillus songyuanensis. NCBI lineage: Bacteria > Bacillati > Bacillota > Bacilli > Caryophanales > Bacillaceae > Lentibacillus > Lentibacillus songyuanensis. The sequence continues at coordinate 31,922 of NZ_JBCLVH010000007.1, read as the reverse complement.
TAATATATCACGTTTCTTCATCGTCTGTCTCCCCATACCTGGAATCAACTGAATCTAATACATGCATCAATATTGCATGTGCAACTGTCATCTCAGTCATTTACTCTTATATCGGCATTATTTTTGATTTGTTGAGTCCCTTTCAATAATTCGATGGGGTAACACGACTTTTTTCTCCGCTACTTCTTCTTTATTCATATATTTCGTCAACAGCCGCATTGCTACGGCACCAATATCATACATTGGCTGGACAATGGTTGATAATGTCGGGCGTACCATTGTTGCGATTCTGGTATTATTAAAACCAAACACCTCAATATCATCCGGAACCCGCAAGCCTTTATCCTGTATCCCGTGGATCACTCCCAATGCCATTTCATCCGAAGCAACAAATATAGCAGTTGGTTTTGTATCAAGTGCCAGCAGCTGTTCAGCGGCCTCCATTCCGGAATCATAGGAATAGTCACTTTCCGCAATATAATCTTCATTTACCGTTGTTCCTGACTCCTCCAACGCTCGTACATAACCATTGTATTTTTGTTTATCAATAACCGTTCCATTAGGCCCCGATACAAACGCAAGCTTGCTGTTTCCCTGGTCCAATAAAAATTTTGTTGCTTCATATGCAGCAGCCTCATAATCAATATTAACTGATGGGATCGTTCCTGTTTCATCAAATGTGCCTGCTAACACAACTGGAACAGAAGAAGATTGAAATTGATTCACATGCTCATCGGTAATATCCCCACCCATAAATACAATACCATCCACCTGCTTTTCCAGCATCGTATTGATCAATTGCAGTTCCTTGTCTTTGTTCTGGTCTGAATTACTTAAGATCATGTTGTATTTATACATCGTGGCAATGTCTTCAATACCTCTGGCTAACTCCGCGAAAAAGATGCTGGATATATCCGGGATGATCGCACCGACTGTCGTTGTCCGCTTACTTGCTAGTCCACGGGCAACTGCATTGGGACGATATCCCAGTCGCTCAATGGTCGCCAATACTTTTTTGCGTGTTACGGGTTTCACATTTGGATTTCCATTGACCACACGTGAAACAGTTGCCATCGACACGTTTGCTTCTCTTGCTACATCGTATATTGTAATGTTCATTTTGTAAAAAACCTCCTGAAATGGAAACGTAAATACGTCCTAAAGTTATATATAACTTACTCTACCACAAAATGAACATTTAAAAAATAAAAAGGCTGATCAATTTATTTTGATCAGCCTTTTTTTATCAGTAAACAGCCAATATCTAGGCGCGAACCGCTGTTGTTGTGAACTTTTCCAATTGATCCAAAAACGAGTCAAAGGTTGGAATATCCATTTGCTGAGCGGAATCAGAAAGTGCTACAGCTGGATCTGGGTGAACCTCTGCCATCACACCATCTGCGCCAATTGCCAATGCCGCTTTAGCTGTTGGCAGCAATAAATCTCTTCGACCGGTTGAATGCGTTACATCAACCATGACCGGCAAATGGGTTTCCTGCTTCAAGATTGGTACGGCAGAAATATCTAACGTGTTTCTTGTTGCTTTTTCATACGTCCGGATCCCACGCTCACAAAGGATAATATTGCCGTTACCCCGAGAAATAATATATTCGGCAGCGTTGATGAATTCAGAGATCGTTGCCGACAATCCACGCTTCAGTAGTATCGGTTTATTGACATCCCCGGCAGCCTTTAACAATTCGAAGTTCTGCATATTACGAGCTCCGATTTGAATAACATCAAGATAATCAACAGCTTTCTCGATATGAGCCGGGTTAACAATTTCGCTGATAACAGCCAGGTCATACTCATCAGCTACCCGTTTTAGAATTTTTAGTCCTTCAAGTCCAAGGCCTTGAAAATCATATGGCGATGTTCGTGGTTTAAATGCTCCACCTCTCAGTAATTTAACGCCTCTGCGCTTGACAGCCGCCGCTACCTCACTCGTCTGTTCATAACTCTCAACAGCACACGGTCCAAAGACAAAATGCGTCTGTCCATCGCCAACCTTTTCTCCTTTAATATCAATCACAGTATCATCTGGCTTCTTTTTGCGGGAGACTAGCAATGCTTTGCTGTGGTCATCTTCTTGCAGTTCGAGACTGGCCTTGAAGATTTCCTTGAAAATATGTTCCACAGTAGAATTTTCAAATGGGCCATCGTTCTGATCGACCAGTTTGTTCAACATCTCTCGTTCGCGTACCGGATCAAAACGCTGCATACCCTGCTTTTCTTTTATTTCACTAATTTGCTGAACAACTTCAGCACGCTCATTGATAAGCTTAAGTAATTCCAGGTTGACGCTATCCATCTTTTCTCGTAGCTGTTCCATGTTGCTCATCCTTAATCTCCTCCTGTAAATATATTTGCAATAAAATATGGTAGTACAAATTTTAATAATTAGTGACCATTATAGCTAATAATTTTCCCTTTGTCAGCAAAAAGTTTATAATTGTTACTATATTCTTGCTGGAAAGGAACATTTTCATGGGGGAACAAATTTTTGCACTGGATATTGGAACCAGATCGGTAACAGGAATGATAGTAGATCAGCGGGATGATCAATTTTCCATCGTCGATTATCATACGCTGGAACACAAAGAACGATCCATGCGAGATGGTCAAATACATAATGTAATTGCAGTAGCCAATGTTATCCAGGAGGTCAAATCTCATTTAGAGCAGACGCATGGTACATTAGCGAGTGTCTCTGTTGCCGCAGCCGGTCGGGCGTTGAAGACAGTCCAGGCTACTGCAGAACGGGACATATATCAACAATCAATAACAAATGCACATACGATTAAACACTTGGAATTAAGTGCGGTTCATCAAGCACAACTAAAATTAGCAAACGCTGAAACGAATGATGAGCAGAATCACTATTATTGTGTGGGTTATTCTACTTTATATTATAAGCTTGATGGGGACATAATCGGCTCGCTAATTGATCAGCGGGGCAAGCGGGCATCTGTTGAAATTATTGCCACCTTCCTCCCTAAAGTGGTTGTTGAGTCGCTTATGGCTGCCTTACAGCGGGCTGAATTAAAGATGGAGGCATTGACTCTTGAACCAATTGCTGCAATTCATGTACTGATTCCGGAATCGATGCGTCGCCTTAATGTAGCCCTGGTTGATATTGGTGCTGGTACAAGCGACATCGCCATCACAAATAAGGGAACAGTCACCGCCTATGGGATGGTACCTATAGCTGGTGATGAGATAACCGAAGCGATCAGTGATCATTATTTGCTGGATTTTCCACAAGCCGAAGCAATAAAGCGGGAAATCGTTACTAATGGGCAAGCAGTGGCTGAGGATATATTAGGCTTTGAAACAACCATTAGTTATGATACGTTAATCCAGGAAATAACGCCAAAAGTGGAATATCTGGCAACAATGATTACAAATGAAATTATTCAGCTAAACACGAAAGCACCAAAAGCGGTGATGCTTGTAGGAGGTGGCAGCCTAACCCCTGGTATTACACAAGCCTTAGCCAGTAAGCTACAGTTGCCAGCTAATCGTGTTGCTGTTCGGGGTATTGATGCAATCCAGCCTGTCATCCAAACAAACCATGTACCGACAGGACCAAATTTCATTACCCCAATTGGAATTGCCATCACCGCTAAACAGGACCCTGTGCATTATATTAGTGTTGAGGTAAATAATCAAACCGTCCGCTTATTTGAAATGAAGCAGTTAACAATAGGTGATTGTTTGATACAAGCAGGAGTCGACATCAACAAATGGTATGGCAAGCCCGGCCTTGCCTTTATGGTAACTGTTAATGGGCGAACCATCACATTAACTGGTGAATATGGGAAACCACCGGAAATCAACTGCAACAACCAATTAGCAAACGTTGATACGCTTGTAAAACATGGGGATCTCATCACCATCACCAAGGGACAGGATGGACTGGATGCCCAGATAACATTAGAAGATATTGTAGGAGACATAAATCCATGTTCGATCTATTTTAATGGCCAGGAGTATGAGATCACAACTACTTTTTATGTGAACGGTATTAAGAAAGACAAACGTTACTTGTTAATGGATCACGATGTCGTGGAATGGAGGCGAATCCGAACCGTTCAGGACTTTATGGAAACACTTCCTCCAGCACAACAGCAGGTGCTAACGCCATTTCATGTATACATAAATAATGAAAAAATAACGGTCCAATCGGATGAGCGTCCATTGTTGTACGTAAACAATGAACAGGTCATCACCAATCAACCGTTAAAGGATGGGGATAAGCTGGAGATTAAAAATGAACGCGTGACAATTGGTTCTATACTTAAACACCATCACATACCACTGCAGGAAGTGATTACGGTATCCTTTAATAACCAAACGGTCACCCTCCAACAGCCATGTAACCAGATTTACCGTAACCAAACGTTATTATCAGAAGATACGGTAGTTACGTCCGGGGATAGACTAGAAATTAAAAAACAGACCCCTGCTCCATTCATTTTTCAGGATGTATTCCGCTATGTTGATATTGATTTGACCAATAAAACAGGCAAATTCAAGCTGCATCAAAATAGCCAGCCTGCTGCATTTAATGATCCACTCCAGGATGGAGATGTTCTGGAATTAACTTGGGATCCCATGTGATTATCCTTGATCCTCTCTTGATTGTTGGTTAGCGACTACTGCACTTTTCATATCAAATTAGAGGGCAACCAGCTCCTGGTTGCCCTCTTGTTTTAAAAAAATTAATTATTTCTTTTCTCCAATTCATCAGCAGCTTGTTCGATTGCTTCGGCGACTTCTGCCGCTGCTTGGAGTGCTTCATCTTCTTTACTTTGTTTGTCCTGCAGCTTATGCTTTACTGTTTTCGTTAAATCGGAAGCAGAATTTACTGCTTTATTCTTTACCTCCATACCCTTATCATAGGCCAGGTCTTTCCAGTCACTTGCCCGGTACTTCCATTGCCAAGCGCCCTGATTAATGTCATCTCTCAATTGTTTACCAGACTTTGGCGCATATAACAATGCTGTTGACGCTCCAACAATACCACCGATTAGCGCGCCGATAATAAAATTTTTACTGTTTATTGTATCTTCTTCTGGTTTGTTCCCCATGTGATCACTCTCCTCAAAATCATTATTTACTTCTATTTTTCTTCCATAGGTCCATCATTGCTGATCCCCACTTAACTGCTTGAGAAGCCTTGTCCTGATTTTGTGAAGCAGATGCACTAATCTTTGTTGAAATTTGCCGTAATGATTGGTTGAAATCCTGTACAGTTTCGCCAATCCCTTTTACCCCATCGAACAGGCCATTCATTTTGGAGGATTTTTGATTTACGTCCTCTGCCAGCTTATTCGTTCTATTTAATAATTCTTCCGTTTCCTTCGTAATTCCCCGCATTTGTTTCTCCAGGTTTTCCATTGTATCAGCCACATTGTTTAATGTACGGCGGGCAGCCAATAATGTTACCGCCAAATACGCTACAAGCACGGCAAAGGCCACAGCAGCAACGAATGCAGCAATTGCTAATAAGTATCCCATGTAGTTCACTCCTTATAAATATATGTAGTTTATTATAAACAGTAATGTTGATTATTAGTCGTTTATAGAAAACGAGGATACCAACAATTACTAACTTACCTACTAACAACAATACCCGTAAACAGTAAAATTAAACGAACTATCTCTACTATACAGGTTTGTCCCAAAAAATTCGATAAAAACGAAACAGTTTATAATGAGCATGTTTTCAACCAAGCAACTATCGCCTTTTTATGCGCATCGGCAATAGTTGCATCGTTACATATGCACTTCGATGAGTTATACATAAACAATTTCTTGTATTTACGCATTTTTCAATTGGTTATCAACCATTCCCAAGTTTCCTTCATACGACTTCTGGAATTTCTGGATGTCCCCAGCTCCCATAAAAATCAACACACTGTCCGGATAGTTAAATAAATTTTCCGTATGCGCAAGCTCTAAGACAGAACTGCCATCAATCAACTTTTGCAGATCCTTGATCGTAAGCTGCCCACTCTCTTCTCGGGCTGATCCGAATATATCACATAAGAACACGTCATCCGCTAAACCTAAACTATCCGCAAATTCCTGTAAAAATGTTTTTGTTCGAGTAAATGTATGTGGCTGAAAAATCGCAACAATCCTTTTGCTTGGGTACTTTTTCCGAGCAGAATCAATCGTTGCTGTTATTTCTTTTGGATGGTGTGCATAATCATCAATTAAAATTTGGCTGCCGAATTTTTTCTCGGTGAATCGACGCTTTACTCCTTGGAATGTACGTATCTTTTTGATGTCGTCTGCTTTTATTCCCTCATAATGACAAATAGCAATAACAGACAGGGCATTCAATACATTATGATCTCCATAAAATGGGATGGTAAATGTATCATAAAAGGTATTACGAACAAATACGTCAAATTCGGTTCCATTCTCCGTTTCATGTACATTTTGTGCCTGAAAATCATTTGTATCGGCAAAACCATAATAAACCACCGGCACTTTCGCCTGAATCTGTTGGAGCATTTCATCATCTCCGCAGGCAATAATTCCCTTCTTTACTCGATCAGCCATTGCTTGGAATGCATCGAAAACATCATCAATGCTTGTAAAGTAATCGGGGTGATCAAAATCGATATTTGTCATAATGGCGTAATTCGGTTGATACTGCAAAAAGTGGCGACGATATTCACATGCTTCAAATACAAAATATTTACTTTCCACATGCCCCTTCCCGGTGCCATCGCCAATCAAATAGGAAATGGGGTAGGTCTCATTCAACACATGGGCAAGTAGCCCTGTTGTTGAGGTTTTTCCATGGGCGCCAGTAACAGCAATACTTGTATATTGTTTGAGCCATTCACCCAAAAACTCATGATAGCGATAGAAGGTATTTCCCTTTTGCTTTGCTGCTTTAATTTCAATATGGTCGTCAGAAAATGCATTTCCTGCGATAATCGTATAATCGTCTTTAATATTATCTTCTGAGAAAGGTAGGATCGGGATATTCTTCTCTTCCAGTCCCTCTTGTGTAAAAAAGCGTTTTTCTACATCAGAACCTTGAACCTTTTCTCCAGAATCATAAAGTATATGTGCCAGGGCGCTCATTCCTGTCCCTTTAATACCAATAAAATGGTAAGTTGTCATAAACAAGTACCTCCAACTATATGTGTAAAAAGGATAAGCTAATCCGTATTTTGGTTAGCTATTAAATTATTATAGCAAAACTTAATTGATAGTAAAACAAATTATATTTTCTTTACCGTTATCATACACTATACCCATTATTTTTTGTCTTTTGCTTACATACATTATATACATTTTCCACTAACGATGTTCATCCTGCACTTATTCAGGCCCAAACACAGCTGTGATAAGCATGAGATGGCATGCTTATCACAGTATCTTCCACCAGTATCAAGAAGGAACTACTCCATGGAAAGCTGTGAATTGGAAATTAATACTTCCCGCGGTTTGCTCCCGTTTTGCTGGGCAATAATTCCTTTGAACTCCATGGTATCCATTAACCGTGCGGCACGATTGTAGCCAATCTTAAAATGACGTTGTAACAACGATGTACTCGCACTATTTTGCTGGACAACGAATGCAATAGCTTGTTCCAGAAGATCATCTTCATCATCTTCATCCACTGTGACCTGCTTTAGTAAATCATCCTGTTCAAACAAATATTCAGCAGGTGCAATTGAGCGGGCATATTTCGTTACCCGTTCAATCTCCTCATCAGAAACAAAAGGACCTTGCAGCCGGACACTCTTTCCAGCGCCATTTTCCACAAACAGCATATCTCCTTTTCCTAATAACTTCTCCGCACCACTTGTATCAATTATGGTCCGGGAATCCACCTGCGAAGAAACACTAAATGCGATTCTGGTCGGGATATTTGCTTTGATTAATCCGGTGATGACATCAACGGACGGCCGCTGGGTAGCTAATAATAAATGAATTCCACAAGCCCTTGCTTTTTGGGCAATACGACATATCGCGTCCTCAACATCCTGTGGAGAGACCATCATCAAATCAGCCAACTCATCGATGACAATTACCAAAAATGGCATTTTTTCCTGTGGCCGATTTTGTCTGCTCACTTTTTGATTATAGCGTTCAATGTCCCGCACGCCTTCCTGAACGAATTTTTCATAACGTTCTTCCATCTCATTAACTGCCCATTTTAATGACTGAGTCGCCGCCTTTACATCCGTAATGACTGGTGCTACCAGGTGTGGAATATTATTAAATGGAGCAAGCTCAACCATTTTCGGATCAATCAGCAGAAATTTTACGTCTTTATGATTTGCCTTATAGATAAGACTGATCAAAATCGTGTTAATGCACACACTTTTGCCAGACCCCGTTGCTCCGGCAATTAACCCATGGGGCATTTTTTTAATGTTCGTTATTAACGGCGATCCTTCAATTGTCAGCCCCAAAGCAATGGATAGCGGTGATGAACTGTTTTTAAATTCCTTTGTTGAAAAAATTTCCTGCAAGCCAACCATTTGCGGCTTTGGATTAGGTATTTCAATGCCTACCGTGTTTTTTCCCGGGATAGGCGCTTCAATGCGAATATCCTTCGCTGCCATATTTAACTTGAGATCATCACTCAAATTTTTAATCTTGCTGACTTTGACACCCATTTCCGGATGAACTTCAAACCTTGTCACAGATGGGCCCTGTGTTGCATTAACAACCTTTGCTTTTACATGAAAGTGTTTTAGTGTCTGCTCCAGCAATTCCTGTTGATTGTAAACCCAAAGCTGGTCTTGACTGTCCTTTGGTTCGGGATCGTTAAGTAAATAATCCGGAATGGATGCTTTTTGGATCGGTACAATGGGATGAACCGTTCCTTGCCGCTGTTTTCGTTCGTTGTACTTTTGCTTATCATTTGCGCTCATCATCACATTAAACGGAAGGCTTTGGTTTGCTTCTTTGTCTGTTGTCCTTCTTGCGCGTTTACGCTCCTGGTGATAATTCTGGCCGTTTGGTGAACTAATCGGATTTTGTTTTGCTGTATTTTGCTGCTCCCTTGGTTGTTCTTGCTTTGGTGATTTATCGATATCGTTTAGAAATTCCTTGTTTTCTTGATCATCCGTTTTTAGAAAGGAATTACTTTCAGGAGCTGTCTTTATCGTTCGTTCTGCTGCTAGCGGCTGATCAAATAGCACCTTTTCTTCTTGCGCCGGCGGATCCTGCTGTGGCCCCGCCTCATAAGAATCTCTCTCAGAAGCTGTCGCAACTATTGATTCATTTGCCTCAGTTAATGGTTCAATCGTTACAGCCTCTTCGTACACTGGAATCCGCTGATGATCGCATTCATTTGTATCCACCACAGCCATTTCTTCAGTCGCTTGGGCTTCTTCCGGGACAGACTCCTGCATTCTTTCTTCCGGTTGCTCATCGGTTTGCTGTTTACGAACAAACGCCGGAATCTCAGCCATTGCTTGTTCCTGCTTTCTGTTGTGGAAGCCATAAATTGGCGACGGCACCTCTGATGGACGAAAGGGCTTTTTATTTACCGGCTTTTGCTTCTCGGGATTTGGCTTACTTACCGATTCATGTTGTATTGGTTTCACAGGCTTTTCATTTTCTTTATGACGTCGTTCAAATGCTGGACGATTATTGTTTCTATTCTGCCGCTCAAATGCCGGTCGTTTTCTATCTTTATATTGACGTTCAAATGCTGGCTTTTCCATGTCTTGGTTTTTTTGGGGATCATCAGGAATCACTGGAAAACGAAAAGAATTTCGATTTGGATATTTATACGCAACTTTCGTATGTACATTTGGATCATGCAGGCTATTGATATCCCGCGGCTTCCTTTCTACTTCTTCCTCTTCGATTACCTCAGTAAAAAACAAGTTTGCGATCTTTTTCTTCCACTGTTCCCACATTTTGGTTTCACTCATTTCTATACATAAAAATCTCTTATTCTATTTTAGCAGTTTTTCGGCCAGTTTGTTAGCGTAATCAGTGATTTTCTCCCTTGGAAATAATTAAAGAGCAACCTTGGTCCCAAAAGACATCAGTTGCTCTTGCCCTTGCATGCTCGCGGCAGATTTGGCAGGACTGTCCGATTTGACAGAAATACTTCCCAATTTGATGAAAATACTAGCCGAAATTACAAAATACTGTCCAAAAAACCCTGAGCCTTCTCATCAAAAGTCAAACGTTTCCCCGACTTTGTAGCTGTCATCCAATACATAAATGCCTTTTTCTTTTGGTGCATTTGGCAAACCTAATTCTTTTTGCGAACATATCATACCATTCGACGGGACCCCACGTAATTGTGAGGGTTTAATTTGAAGTCCGCTTGGCATGGTTGCACCAACTTTAGCAACGACCACTTTTTGGCCTGCATCCACATTAGGGGCACCACATACAATTTGCAATGTTTCATCCCCTGTATCAACTTGGCAAACACTTAACTTATCAGCATTTTCATGGGCTTTCTTTTCTTTCACATAGCCGACAACAAATTTCGGACGTAAATCAAAATCCAGCGAATCGTGCAGTCCATTTTTTTCAAAAAATACTTTGAGCGTATCAAGCATATCAGGAGTTAACGTTATTTTTCCTGTATTCGATAATTCAAAATGAGTGGATGCCTGGAAAATGTTATATCCTAATAATTTGCCATCGTTACTCATAATCTTTGTAATGTCACTATATTTTTCATGTGTTATATCGTAGCGATCCCCTTCAGTTACTGGAATCAGTAATACATCACCAATACCTGTTGGGTTGTAAAATACGTCCACTATTTATTCATCCTTTCTACTTCTCCGGTCTGTTTTTTGCTAAGATAAATATCGGCTCCAGCTTCTTATTTTCGTAAATGAATGATAATGACGTAATGGGAATTCTACCTTCAGCGAAAAATTTCATTGTCATCTGTGCTAGTATATCATAGCCAGTTTTGTTTTGAATATCTGCTGCAATCAACACGTCTTGATGTGGCACAGCAATCGCCAATTCCCCTTTACTATTGGCTTTCAATTCCTCCAAAAAAGCCTCATTCAAGATTCTACTTGCATCATAGCCATCTTGTTTGGACATAAAATAAAAATCGTTATCGGCAACCGTATCCTTCTTGGTTTCGGTTGACAAGGAGCGAACATTAAATGTAGCAATTTCGTCAATCCGCTCGTTTGTCCAGCCTTCTTTTGTCAGCATCGGTTCATCAATCAACCGGTACGACTTCCCAAGATCCAACGCATAAAAAATTCTTGTTTCAGCTGTGTGCTCTTTCGTAACAAGTGTTGTCCCTGCTTTTGTCTCGGTTGGAAATGACGTTGCCCGAATAACCGGAAAAATAGCCTTCTCCATCCCGGTTAACTCGTAGTCTTGATGCATGATTCGTAATGATTCCGTTATATGGCCAACAAGGTCGTCAACAGCCACACTCCCGCGTTCATTGTACTTCCCAACCACATTTGGCAGGGTAATGGTAACTCCTTGCTTCGTATCCTTCCATTCAATACGAAATGTATCCTTGTCCCGATTATAGGATATGCGATAGTCGGGGCCAGCAAGTCGTTCTTCCAGCCACTTTTTCATTTTAATACTTGTCATCTTCACAGGCTAAACCCTCCCTGAATGTACTTTGTAATCCAGTTGTACGTTACTTTGGCAAACCATCTAAAAAAGCCACAATTTCCTCTTTTGTTTTCCGATCCTTGCTGACAAATCGCCCAACTTCCTCGCCGTTTCGAAATGCGAGAAAACTAGGTATACCAAATACATCATAATCTTGGCACAGCTCAATAAACTGGTCACGATCAATCATGATAAATGTATAGTCCGGGTAAGCCTGTTCGATTTCAGGAAGTACTGGCTCAATGATCCGGCAATCTGGACACCAGTCTGCACTAAACAGGGCAATAACCGGTCCGTTGTTGATATATGTTGTTAATTGTTCTATCGTTTCAAGTGTTTTCATTTTCATCATCCTCCAGTGTAATCGTATAGTTGTTTTCAATCATTGGCAACCGAAATGTTTTTTAAAATCCATGCTTATGACAGATCAATTGCATAATGCTAAAATGTCTTTACAATAGAGATAGTAGGATCAATATTGGAGGGATTAGCATGGAACTAACCGTTTATCTTGCAGGCCAGATTCATGACAACTGGCGCGAGGAACTACAACAGAAAGCAAAGGAAAAGAAGCTGCCATTAACATTCGTCGCACCACAAACCAACCATGACCGTTCAGATAACATTGGCGAGGATGTATTGGGCGAACAGCCATCAAAGGTGTACAAAGATGATGCCGCATCCAGCATCAACAATTTGCGTACAGAAGTACTTATGCAAAAATCAGATGTGGTGATCGCGCTGTTCGGTGAAAAATACAAGCAATGGAATACGGCGATGGATTTAAGCACCGCCATTACAATGAACAAGCCAACGATTCTGGTGCGGCCCAAATCATTAATTCATCCATTAAAAGAATTATCTAATAAAGCAAATGTCACTGTGGAAACGGTTGATCAGGCGCTTGATGTGCTTTCCTATATTTTTGAATAAGAATAACGCAGCGGGGATTCCGCTGCTTTACTTTCGATGATAGAACTCCCACTGGCCCCGTAACAATTTGACAAGATGACTAAACATTTCTTGTCTAGTTACGATTTCATTTGTGAAAATACCAATGGCCCCCTCTTTTTTTCGGACCTCTTGCTTTTTGGCATATTGATCCATCACATCGCCTAACTCGTGTCCTTTACATAATTCACTATGTACCGCTTCCGGCAATGGAATTCGTGCTCCACTTGCTGTAAACGTATTTTTGTCTCGATCGACCATTGCTCCCCAATTACATAAATAAAGCTGATCCTCCACGTACATGACGCCGCCTTCCAGACCAATTCCAATTGATTCCGGATTTCTCCGTACACATTCCAATGCTCTGTTAATCGCACCCTCTCTGGTTTCTTCATCAGAAAATGGCTGCGCAGACACACTGGAAGATGCGTTCATCGCCTGTACTGTATGCGTTGCAAATACTTCTTGAACCGCCTTTATTTTCGTTGGATTGTTCGAGCCAATCGTAATCTTCATCTGGATACCTCACAATCAAAAAGCTAGCTGCCACCAGAAGTAGCAGCTTTTTTCCATTTTAATGCACAATAGATAGTATAGCAAGCCCCGAGTGGATAACGGACGAAGCCCCTTAAAACTGGCTACTTTCCATGTATGTGATCAACTGTATTTTGATCTGTTGTTTTAACCAGCTTTATCAAGAGTTCTTTCGCTGCCTGATAATCATCCACATGAACGATGGACGCTGAAGTATGGATATAACGAGAACAAATACCAATTACTGCTGATGGAACCCCATTATTTGCCAGATGGACCCTTCCCGCATCCGTGCCACCCTGCGATACAAAATATTGATACGGAATCTGATTTGTTTCGGCTGTGTCTAATACAAATTCGCGCATCTGGGTATGGGTGATCATAGACCGGTCAAAAATGCGCAGTAATGCTCCTTTACCTAACTGGCCAAATTCATTCTTGTCACCAGACATATCATTCGCTGGTGATGCATCCAATGCGTAAAAAATATCAGGCTGAATCATATTAGCAGCTACTTGAGCACCTCTTAGTCCAACCTCTTCCTGAACCGTAGCCCCGGCAAACAATTGATTTGGTGTTGTTTCCTGGTGCAGTTCCTTTAAAAGCTCAATCGCAAGCCCACAGCCATACCGATTATCCCATGCCTTAGCCATAATTTTTTTGGGATTAGCCATTGGGGTAAACGGACAGATGGGTAGCACAGCCTGCCCAGGTTTAATCCCGATTTGCAGTGCATCATCCCGATCGTCTGCACCAATATCAATAAGCATGTTCTTTGGTTCCATTGGTTTTTTACGCTGCTCAGGTGTAAGATTATGCGGTGGAATAGAACCAATCACACCAACGACCGGGCCGTTATCGGTCATAACTTGC
>NZ_JBCLVH010000007.1:0-17835 GCF_039548255.1 Lentibacillus songyuanensis | reverse complement strand
AACCATGACACGTGGGCCATGACCGTTTTTCACGCCAAAGACACCCCCGAGATTATCCTGAATCATTTCATCTGCATATTTTTCCAATTCACCACGCATAAATGCACGTACGGGATGCTCATTACCAGGAGCACCTTGTAATTCGGTTAACGTTTTGAATAGCTCCAATGTTTCCTGCTTCATCATTATCCTCCTTGATCCCTGCTTATGTATAAACCTATTTTAGTATAACGAAAATCTGCGTGCAGTTTCCACTATCCACTACTGTTTTTTATTTTCTATTTTTACAGGATTGCGGTATACTAGTTTATGAAGCATTGTTCATCGGTTTTAAATTTATAGCTTGAGGTGATTTTTGATGGGAATGAAGAAAACAATACTAGCAGCTGGCTTAGGTGTTGCCGTTGGTTATTTTGCGAAACAACAGATTGATCAAATGCAAAAAGTAACACCTGAAAAAGCATTGAAACAAGCAAAAGAAACATTTAAGCGTCAAGGACCGATCAGCGGTTCATGGATTTATATGAAACCAGAAGCCATCGAAAAAAATGGATTAACGTATCATGCGTACCGTGGCGGTGTTACCCGCAATATTGATGGGGAAAACAAACAATTTGAATTTCATGTTGATGTTGATACTGGCGCAGTCATTGACTCTGTTCAAACAACATGATTCAAAAGCTGCTTCTTTTCAGAGGCAGCTTTTTTATATAGATTACTGAAACTTCAGCTCGCAAATAGAGCCATCCAAAAGTGGATAGCCCGTTTCCCTATTTATACTCATAACGTTCTCGTTTTACCTCATCAACCTTTTCTCCTGTATCGTTAAATTTAATGGCCCGATAATACGCATCATGATAAAAGGTATACCATGCATGCTTTTGATAACCAATATCCATCCATTTCTCCTTTTGATGAACCGATGTCACTGGATAGTCATCATAGGCAAGCGCCCACAATTTATTTTGATGGGCATGTGTCGGCATGATATCTGCCATGTGAATAAAACTTTCGTCTCCGTCGTCAAATACGATAATACAATGTCCATCACTGTGTCCGCCCGTATGGATCATCCGCAATCCATCGGTAATTGTAACTTCCTTCGTAAATGGTATCACTTGCTCTTGAATTGGTTTCCAGTTCATCTCCCAATATGTATTGGCCGAACGTATATTAGGGTTGCGCATCTCATTCCATTCAACATCGGATACGTGTACAACAGCGTTTTCAAATACAGGCACAAACGTGTCTCCTGCTTTTTTAGTTATTCCGCATGCATGGTCAAAATGCAGGTGAGTCATCAAAACCTCGTCAATATCGGCGGTTGTTAATCCTGCTGCCGTTAACGACTGGTCAATCGATGACTCTTCTTTTACGCCAAAATTACGTAATTGTTTTTCAGTAAATTTCTCATTTCCTATCCCTGAATCAATGACATAATTCTTCCCGTCAAGCTGCAACAAAATTGGGTCTGTTCGTAACTCAATTTGATTTTTTTCATTGTATGGATATTTTTTCCCCCATAACGCCTTTGGTACGACTCCAAACATGGCGCCTCCGTCAAGGAAATTAACCCCGCCATTTAGCCACGTTAGTTTAGCACGTCCAACTTGTAACGTCTCCATTCTATCTTCCTCCCTTCTCCTCTACTCCAGTTTACCGAAATATTAAAAATCCCGCAAACGCTTGCAACTACAAAAAAGAGCCTACTGTATGCAGACTCTTCCATATTATTTAAATCGTGCCCGGCAACGATAGATAATTTGTCCTTTAGCAGAAAATTTCTCTTCATATTCCGTCATAACATTGGAAGGATCCTGCAACTGATGCAAATCCAAACTGACCTCTTCTAATTGCATGCCAAAAGTTGAAAAACGAACAAGCGAGTACTCAAACAAGCCGCGATTGTCTGTTTTCATTGTCAATTCGCCGTCCGGTTGCAAGAACGTCCGGTACTTTTCTAAAAACGCTGGATATGTTAACCGGCGTTTCTCATGCCGATTCTTCGGCCATGGATCGGAAAAGTTTAAATACATCGCAGCCATTTCATTTTCGGCAAAAACGTCTATCACATTCGTGGCGTCCATATTCACTAACAATATGTTTTGCTGACCGGATTCGATGATTTTCTCTGCGGCAGTTACAATGACGCTTTTACTCAATTCAAGTCCAATAAAATTAACATCAGGATAACGAGCCGCCATTCCTTTTAAAAATTGCCCTTTCCCGGTACCAATTTCCAAATGAATGGGATTATTATTTCCAAAAACAGACCGCCATTTGCCTTTATGGTTACTTGGTTCCGGGATAATTAACTGACTATTGGCAGCCATAAATTCATCGGCCCAAGGTTTATGACGTTGACGCATATACATTAAATCTCCTATCTATATGAAATATCACCAGTTTATGCCAAGCATCACCTGTTTAAAAATGCAAACACTACGGATGTGAGGTGATTTCCAATGACATTAACCGTTCATGATCAATTAATGGTGTTACATGATATACTGGGTGAGCATACAATGGAACGCTCCGGTGAAGTGGCGGAATATCAACAAATAAAACGATTAGTGCAGTCCATGATGGCCAAAAAGCGCATAACAGACAAACAGCTTCTTAACATGCTACCGGAAATATACAACTATGGCCGCCAAGGAGAAAATGCCCAGAATTCTCCGGAACATGTAGCCACAAATAAAAAAAACATTGAAAACTGGATGAACGCTATTACAAACGTCCATTTCGAATAATTTGCTCGACGTGCATATTCAAATCACGTAAATCGTGCAACCGATCGTGGACTTTATGCTTCTCCATACGCCCTTGATGCCAATGTAAATAATTTAATGAGTCAGCAATCAGATACCAATACATCCGTTCAAATAACCGTTTGTGGTCCGTCACGCCGTATTGCTTTAACCAATAATTCCAATCTTCCCTCGGAATATACCAATTGAGCACCATACCAAAATCCATCACAGGGTCAGCAATCATCGCATTGTCCCAATCAATCAAATAAAGCTGACCTTTCGTTGTTAGTAACAAATTGTTATGGTTTAAATCGCAATGACAAACCACTTGTTTTTGTTCACGGGTAACTGGTAATAATAGCTGTAAATAACCTAACGCATCCTGAACTTCACTATATTGCTGACTAAGTCCGCTCGTTGTGATTTGCTTTTTAAGATGATGATAACTGACATCAGGGGTGATCGGTTTTTTCCCCAATCGCATCAGCATGTGCAGCAATTCCGATGAATGGTGAATTTTACGTAACAGTTCAGCCACCCGGGGATGTTGCATTTCTTCTGGTTTTAATTCTCTTCCTTCCAGCCATTCCTGAGCCGTGATCACATCACCATTTTCCATCCGTTTTGTCCAAACAAGCTTCGGAACAATTCCCTCTGCAGATAGAACAGCCAGGAATGGGGAGGAGTTACGTTTTAAGAACAGCCGTCTGCTTTGATTTTCGGCAATATAAGCATCCCCAGTTAATCCGCCAGCAGGTGCGATATTCCATTCATTTCCAAGTATGCGGTTAAGCCAATTCACCTTTCATTCCTCAAATCTCTTATTAAAAGTATGTCCGCTTCGTCTGTGTAAAAAGGTAAACGGTCGCTTACACATTTCTCTAGTAATCCTTAAAGTGAGCATGTAAAATTATAACCCAAATATATATTTTATAACGACATTGAAAAAATTACAAATGTGAGTAGATAAAAACAAAGGAGAAAATAAAGCTGGTTAATTACTTATAAAAAAGAAGGTTAAAAGCCTTCATATTTTAAACTGACCGCTTTAAACCTTCGACAGCAATATTTTTAAATGGTCCAATTCCCGTAATGACAATTTCAACACGGTTATGTTTAAATTGGATCCCTTTTTGAATATAAACCGTTACGTCATCACACTGATGTTTTTCATAGTTTCCCTTTTTTGGATCCTCGTAAGAAACCTCCAAATCTTCAAATGCCACACAACTACGTTCAACATCCATTCGGAAAATCGTCAGGATATTCCCTTTCTCTTCAAGGAACTTTTTTGCTTTGTCTTCGATTGAAATTTCAAGTTCCATTACCCCAACCTTCTCCTTTCTATTATAAAGGGGCTCATTTTGTTTGCCAAAATAGCATACTAAAAATAGACTGCGAAACCTTGCTTCTCTGTTGCTTATTTTTCAGCTGATCCCAAGAGTGGATGTATCTGATCATCCTTCAAATTTGCACCTGACAACGCGATTGGTCGTCCCTGCTTCATGACCACACAGGAGTGACAATGGCCTGTTTGGCCGTCCACCTGATAGGTAATGGGCTTCTTTGAAACAATTTGCAATCGATTTACCGTCCGCACATCTACTCCCTTAAAACGGACGTGTTTGCCAGTAAATACGGTTATAAATAATGCTAATACTTTCCATTTAGACGCAGAATGAAAGATTAACACCGGAAAACTCCCAGGCTGAACTCTAGCATCGGGAATAATTTTCATCCCCCCGCCATAAAATGGGTGGTTTGCAATGGTGACCATCCAGCAGTCTGTTATACGTTCTTGTTTTCCATCAATCGTGATATCAACGGTCAACGGCTTAAAGGTAAATAATATCTGCATGATTGCAATCGCATAACTAGCCGTCCCAATGCCAAATTTATTTAGGAGTTTCTTATAAAAGGACTGATTTGCACGCTCGGTAACCAATGCATCAAACCCAAAGCCCATGCTATTAACAAATATCCGTTCATTTGTATCATTGACGCGATAATTGCCAAGCCAATAGTCACTCGCCTGTTTTTCGGTGACAATTTTCTCAAAAACCGCTAATGGGTCCTTATCAATCTTACACCCTCTGGCAAAGTCATTACCTGAGCCGCTAGGTATAAACGCAATAGATGTTACCTTGGGATATAATCCATTCATTACCTCATGCAATGTTCCGTCCCCACCAATGACAATGACACAATCCGGTTTTTCCGGTTCCATCGCAATTTGCCTGGCAATTTCTTCTGCATGGCCATCATACGCTGTCATATCCGCCCGACACGCTATTTGCTGATAAAACTCACTATGTTTTATCCGGAAATAATTCCGTTGAGCCTTTCCATTACCTGCAGTTGGATTAACAATGATCCTGTACATTTTTAGTCCGCAACTCCCTTGTCTGGCAGACCTAATTAAAGGCTTCTTCCTTGCATACCATACTAATTCCACAAAAACAGAAAGATTCCTGCTAAACGGAGATTAATTTTGGACGAAATGTTTTATCTACGTTCATCCATTGTAAATATGGATGAATCGTCTTCCCATTCCGGACGTTTGACCGAGGTTGTTTGACAATACTTCAACAGTGCATTAGCTGCCTTTAATTGACGATTTTTCAATGGAGATACGAAATGCCGCTTTTTGGAAAACCACTGACTATAGTATTTTTTATCAACTAGTTGCACGTTATATGGTTCCGTTTTCACATTTATAAAATTAGTCCGGGATAACACAACTTTACGCACAGGAAAGTCAATCTCTTCTTTAAGCAGAATACTTTTAATAATATGCGCCGTACGCTTTAAAGCTAGCAGCGGACTTAAGATGGATTCCTGTTGCTGATTCGCTTGAATGTGCCATGTACGGTCGTTTGTGAAATGGATTATTGCCTGGCTATCGGCTTCCAGCACATAAATGATTTCAATTCCGACTGGGCTAATGAGAATAATCTCGCCATCAACTGAGGCTTTTTGCACTGTTAAAATTGGATAATACATCACGAAATAGGTATCCGGAAATCGGTGCAAAAAATATTTTAATAGCTTGTCTTCGTTATAGTCTGACTGCATAAACGAAACATCCGTAACCGTCGATGACGCCCATTTTAATTGAATAGGAAAAAGTTTGTCCAAAAAATAGTGCTTTAATTCTGTTTCCGAAGATGGTAAGCTTTGCTCTTGAATTTCAGATTCCACCGGGTTTCGTTTTAATAATGCTTTCCATTTTGAAAAGGGGGATATGTCTTGATCAGTGGACTGTTCGTTCACCCGAGACTCTGCTGGCTGGTCCCATAATGCATATAACTTCCTCCAATTTTCTTGTTTCATCCGCAAAAATTGACTGGGGTAGCGGTACATATTCCATTCATAACGCGAAATATAATCTTTCAGTTTAATTAACTGTGCCATGAGTTCCTCCTCTTAATTCATAACTGGAAACCTTTTTATATTTAGGTGTTTGCTCAGGGTATATTTGAAACAGGACAACTTGTGTAACGCGCATTTTATCTATTTTATGCTGATAGTTCTCCATGATATTCGGCAGTTCATCATTGCCATTTGTACCAGCCCACTTTTTAGCCAGTGTGATATGTGGTCGGTATGGTCGTTTTTCTTTAGCAAAGCCATACGCAGTCAGACTTGATTCCACAACTTGGTGCAGCTCGCTTAACCGTGATTGCTGTCGCGCACCTGCCCATAAAACACGAGGGTTGTTGGCATTGCCAAAGGTACCAACTCCGCCAACATGGAGTATAAAGCTATCCTGATTTTCTAATTGTTGTAAAGTCTGGGCAACGAGGTGGATTTTTTTATCTTCCACAGGTCCTAAAAATTTTAATGTGATATGTAAATCATGCTTGTTTGTCCATTGCTTGTAGGGGAGCAGCGGTTTTAACTCCTTCTGCCATTGGAAAAGTGTTTTTTTCCACTCTGTTGAAACAGGTATACCAATGAAATAATGCGGAAAAGACGTCAACTGTATCCCTCTCCTTTTCATCGCAGTAACGATGAGATGGTAATGCTTATTCCTATTTTATTAAACTTTTTCACTTTAATCCAAATGAATTTAGGTGTAGAATATAATTAGAAAGTTTCAAAAAGGAAGGTAAATAGGACATGTTTGCTGCGAACAGCTACCGATCTTGCAGCTTTTAAACGTTTTTGTCTTTACTATCTTTTTGAACTTCTATGACGTCTAAGATTCACGCACCACAGTTTTAATGCTACATTAAGGAGTGGTTTTTTGAATCAGCCAACATCTAGAATGCTAACAAGAGTCAAGTCCGTCTACCTTTATATTAAAGACAAAGGGACGGTAACAACGACAGAACTAGCCGAAGAGTTTGGAACGACAGACCGTACCATCCAACGGGATTTACATGTACTGGATTACAATGGTCTTGTAGACAGCCCGATGCGTGGTAAATGGAAAATCACAAATAAAAAAGTAAAAATTTCGTAAACGCGAAATCTGACAACTTCTGTAATTGAGCAATAAGATAAGGCCGACATTAGGTGATGTCGGCTGCTTTTTTTAGATGTTTGCAATAAGTAAGCTCATCCTTCGTCAACTCTCGATACTTACCAAGTGCTAATTGATTATCAAGCTGCAAGCTACCCATCGTCAGACGTTTTAAATACGTTACACGTTTATTCACTGCCGCAAACATCCGTTTAACCTGATGGTACTTTCCTTCCGAAATGGCAACAGTGATTTCCGATACCTTACCTGCCTGAAGAATACGTAATTCCGCCGGTTTTGTTGTATATCCATCATCTAATACAATCCCATCACGAAATAAAACGATATCGGTATCCGTCACCGTACCGTCAATGGTTGCATAATACGTTTTGATGACCGCTTTTTTTGGTGATGTCAGCTGATGGGCGAGTTCACCATCATTCGTCAACAGTAACAATCCTTCTGTATCTTTATCGAGTCTGCCAACTGGAAACAAATCCACATGGCCATAATCACTGCGAACCAAGTCAATCACAGTTTTATCACGATCATCTGTAGTTGCCGATACTACTCCTTTTGGCTTGTGCAGCATGATATAGTAATGCTTTTGATAGCGAATCTGTTTACCGGAAGCAGTTATGATATCTGTTTCTGGGTCAACCTGTTCAGCGCCATCTTTGACAACTACATCATTAACCAGCACCTTTCGTTTTTTTAGCAAGGCTTTTACATCCTTGCGACTGCCTATCCCCATATTAGCCAATAACTTATCCAGTCGCACAAACATCCTCCTATCTTCTGAACACACGATCTAATATGCGAATCCGATTGCCTAAAATCCGTTCAAGTAATGTGGAGAAGTATCCAAGCCAAAGATAGACGCCTCCACCAACCACGACACCAACAATCAGCATGATAACTGCTGCCAATCGGTTTGATTCGTATGGAAGAAACATACCAACAACCCATTCAACAAACCATAGTACGAGAGCCATGATCAGCGAAAAAATACCAATCAAAATAGTACGTTTGATGGTCTGTTTTAACGGAAAGCCAATCGAAACAACTACTCGCCATAAATTGAGCAACACTGCTATCCCTACAGCTAGTCCAGTACCAAAGATTGCCCCTTTGGCACCAAATGTATAGATAAGTTGAATATTAAATAGTATTTTGAGCAACAAACCTGCCGACAAACTTATCACAGCAAAACGCTGCTGGTTTATCCCCTGCAAAATCGATGCAGATACAGTAAACAAAGCAAACAGCAACGCAACTGGTGCATACCATGCCAATAATGGACCGGTAATTTCAATATGTTTTAACCCAAACAAGGCTCCATATATGATATCGGATAACATCAGCAGCCCAACTGCAGCTGGGATAACAAGAACCATAACAATTTGCAAAGCCTGGTTGATCTGCTGGTACAACGATGACCAGTTTTTTTGGGTAAATGTTTTCGTCAATGCAGGCAAGATAGCTAAAGATAAACCAGTTGCGATGGTGACCGGAATAATGATTAGTTTATGTCCATTACCATTAATAGCAGAATAAGCAACCTCCCAATTGGATTTATCGATTGCAGCCATTGCTCGTTCAAAAGTAAATTGATCAACTAATTGATATAGTGACGTTGCTATCCCAACGACAA
Source organism: Lentibacillus songyuanensis (assembly GCF_039548255.1). NCBI lineage: Bacteria > Bacillati > Bacillota > Bacilli > Caryophanales > Bacillaceae > Lentibacillus > Lentibacillus songyuanensis. The sequence goes on along the minus strand of NZ_JBCLVH010000007.1, from coordinate 8,960 downwards.
CAAATGGACCCGCATAACGAAATAATTCGACAATCAAATCTTTTGTCGATATCTGATACGTTTGTTCCTGCTGCTGTACCTGTTGGTTAATATGTGTCTTTCGTTTTTGCCAGTATACCCACAAAACAATACACGAGGCTAAAGCCCCAATAAATGCAGAAAATGTGGCGAAACCAACTGCAGTGGAAATGGTTCCATCTAACAGTACCAGTACAATATATACCGCGCCTAATAAAAACACAATCCGAATGATTTGTTCCACAACTTGTGATATGGCAGTTGGTCCCATGGATTGATAGCCTTGGAAAAATCCGCGGACAAGACTCATTGCCGGGATAATTAGTAAAGCAAAACTTACCATTCGAATTACCATCGCTACATCGGCTGCCGAAATCGTTCCTGCATCTTTAGTCGTGATCATTAAATGAGCAAGCGGTTCTGCACTAAAGAATAATACGAAAAAAGCCAACAATCCAGTAACAGCCATCAACAACATACCAGTACGAAACATACGTAAACCCGTTCGATAATCACCTAGCGAATTATATTTTGATACAAATTTGGACACTGCTAATGGTACCCCGACTGTGGAAATACTTATAAAAATATTATATGGGATGTACGCATAGGAATACAGTGTAACTCCTGTAGCACCAACCAATTCATTAAACGGAATAAAATAAATCATTCCTAAAAATTTTGATAAAAATGTCGCACCCGTTAATAACATGGTGCCTCTGACAATATTATTCGACATTATTTCACCTGCGTCTTTATGTGATTTTACCTCTAATTGATTATTTTATCACAGATAATGGAAGGTAGGATAACAATTCCTTTATTTTCTTTCTACGACAGCAGCCTTACAATTATAATAGGCATTGGCGTAAAAACATGGTACGCTATTGGCTAGAAAGGAATGAGTTCGTTGACATATGATGTGATTGTAATCGGGGGCGGACCTTCAGGATTAATGGCCTCCATCGCAGCCGCCGAACAAGGCGCAAAAACGCTGTTAATCGAAAAGGGAAAAAAACTCGGGAAAAAACTCGCCATTTCTGGTGGCGGCCGTTGTAATGTTACCAACAAACTGCCGCAAGAAGAAGTGATCCGGCATATTCCAGGCAATGGCAAATTTTTATATAGTGCATTTACCGTCTTTAATAACTATGATATCATCGATTTTTTTGAAAATATGGGTGTTAAGCTGAAAGAAGAGGACCATGGACGGATGTTTCCTGCTTCCAATTCAGCTAAAACTGTGGTTAATGCGTTAATTAACAAACTGCATGATCTTCAAGTGGAAATGCGGATGGAAACTGTGGTACAGGCCATTCATTATCAAACAGACAAGCATACAGTCATTCTTGAAAATCAAGAAAAACTGGATACAAAATCGGTCGTGATTGCTGTGGGCGGAAAAGCTGTCCCTCATACAGGTTCCACCGGTGACGGGTATGCATGGGCGAAAAAGGCCGGACACACAATTACAACTTTATACCCGACAGAAGTTGCCCTTACTTCTAATGAACCGTTTATTAAACAAAAACGATTGCAAGGACTATCCTTAAGAGATGTATCGTTAACCGTTTTAAACAAAAAACAAAAACCAATCATCACGCACCAGATGGACATGTTATTTACTCATTTCGGCATCTCCGGCCCCGCCGTACTGCGTTGCTCCCAATTTGTCGTGAAAGAATTGATGAAAGGAAATACCGAAGTCCAAATGGTGCTTGATGTGTTGCCAGATAAAAACGAACAACAGCTTGTAAAATCAGTGTGGGAAACCATGGAACAAAATCCGAAACGAACCGTTAAAAATAACTTGAAAGGACTTGTTCCCGAGCGTCTGCTTGCCTTTATTCTGGAAGAACATCATGTAAGGGAAGATGACAAAGCTGCAAATGTCGCTAAAGAAACGATTCGCGCTATTATTCACGATTGTAAACAATTCACTTTTGCAGTGCATGGGTCGCTGCCGCTTGATAAAGCATTTGTCACTGGTGGTGGTGTTTCCTTAAAAGAAATCGAACCACGTACAATAAAATCAAAACTAATGAATGGACTTTATTTTTGCGGGGAAATATTGGATATTCATGGATATACTGGTGGCTACAATATCACCTCCGCACTGGTTACCGGTCGATTAGCGGGAATAAATGCAGCAACGGAAGCATTGCAGTAAAGTACCACAACTGGTATCTCCTTCCTTGCATGTTTTCCCTTACAAAATGCCATCCTAAACATGTACGGGGACAACCAAAACAGAGAGGATTTGGTACGAAATGCAAAAGAGTGAAATGTGGATACCATTAATCACTTCTGTCGGTGTTGGCGCAGCAACGTATTATTCCATGACCAAAAACAATCAAAATTTTGGTCAGGCGATAGAAAAGATGGTACCTTTTGTTTCGCAAATAAGCGGTAATGGAAATATGGGGAATAATCAACAAATGCAAATGAATTCCAGCAGTTATGGAAACAGTGGCAACAGCCAAAGCAGCCAAAACAATCAAAACCAGCACAATAGCTCGTATCAAATGAGCTAACGTGATAAGTGGACGTGTCATGAATAGTGACACGTCCTTTTTTTGGGCTCATCTAAAGGAGGAATCGTGGGGGCTGGAACATCAGCCGAATTCGGTGAAACATCATCCTAAGTGTAGAAAAATCAACCGGATTCAGCAAAACATCGACCCCAGAGCAATTACCTCACCCTGAGCAGTTTATTACGTATTCAATCCTGGAAGTTTTATACTAGATACGTGGGATAAAAAATTTGGAGGGATTATTGATGGAAGCTCGATTAGATTATTATGCGATTGCACCAGATGCAACCAAGATCATGTTTGAATTTGAAAAGTACATGCATAAAACCAACCTTGATTCGATGTTATTGGAACTGGTTAAAACACGCGCATCGCAAATAAACGGCTGTGCCTTCTGTTTGGATATGCATACCAAAGACGCCCGTGCTAAAGGGGAATCCGAACAGCGTTTATATGCGTTAAACGCCTGGAGAGAAACGGACTTTTATTCTGAAAAAGAACGAGCAGCCTTAGCGCTTACCGAAGCGATTACGCAAATATCCACCAACCATGTTCCCAATGAACTTTATGATTATGTTAGAGAACATTTTGATGAAAAAGATTTCGTTGACTTAGTCTTTGCCATTAATACGATCAACAGCTGGAATCGTATCGCCATAACAATGCGAACTATTCCGGGAGAATACCAACCAAAAAAATAGTCAACGAATAGCTCACATAAACGTCACATTTCAATCTGCCTATTGTGAGAAATATCACAGTATAATAACCCGTTTACCATTATCATCAATCATGTAATGAAATTATTTTCACTAGGAGTGGTCATAATGGCAAAGACGGTTGAGACATTTGACGGATGGTATGCACTGCATGATTTCCGCACAATAGATTGGGAGAAATGGCAGCAAACATCAGAGTCTAAACGTTCCGAGGCACTTCAAGAGTTTCAAGCATTAGTAAATATGTGGCAATCCGTTGCAGATAACAAACAAGGAAGTCATGTTATTTATTCCGTGGTTGGCCAAAAGGCTGATCTCATGTTCTTGCTCCTGCGTCCAACCATGAAAGACTTAAACAAGCTTGAGAATGAATTCAATAAAACAGCGCTTGCCCATTACATGCAGCCTGCATATTCGTACGTTTCCATTATTGAAAAGAGTACGTACACCAAACGTCAAACAGATCCGTACGAAGACCCGGCAATGCGAGCAAAACTGTATCCTGCGATACCTACCACCGAATATATGTGTTTTTACCCAATGAGTAAACTGCGCGGTGAGAATAACAACTGGTTCACCCTGTCAAAAGCAGAACGTGGCCGGATGATGTACGAGCACATTGATACATGTAAAATATACACGGACGATGTGAAACGAATTATTACCGGTTCCATTGGATTTGATGATTATGAATGGGGAGTCACCCTATTCTGTGATGATGTATTAAAATTCAAGAAGCTGATTTATGATACACGATTTGATGAGGTTAGTGCGAAGTATGGAATCTTTGGTTCATTCTTTATTGGTTGTTATCTGCCAAATGAGGATATTACTTCCTTTTTCCAAGTGTGAGGTAAGTTTAAAAAATGGTTCATTCCACAGTACAAATGTACCGCGGATGAACCATTTAGTTTTAGTTTTTCCTTATTTCATTGGTTAAACGAATAAATTCTTCTGCATCTTTGGTCATTAATTGAATCCCTGCTGCCCAAAATTCTTGCTTGGTTAAATCAACGCCCAAATGTTTTTTAGCCAAGTCTTCTACTTTCATCGAACCTGTATCCTTTAACAATGCAATATATTTGTCCTCAAAGTTTTCCGGGTTTCTCAGATATGCTGCATAGATTCCTAAGCTGAATAAGTAACCAAACGTGTACGGGAAATTATAAAACGGAACTTCGTCAATAAAGAAGTGCAATTTACTGCACCAGAAGTGTGGATGATAACTCGACAAACTATCCCCATACGCTTGTTTTTGTGCGTCAATCATTAGCTCATTTAACCGTTTTTCCGAAACAATTCCCTTGGAACGCTCCTCGTAAAAGGCATTTTCAAATAAGAATCGAGCACGAATGTTTAAAAACATCGCCGTAGCATTTTCAAGCTTGGAATTTAACAACGTAATTTTCTCCGCTTCTGATCCTGCGTTTGCTACGGTGGCATTGCCAATAATAGTTTCGGCAAACGTACTGGCTGTTTCTGCAACATTCATGGCATACTCCTGATTTAAAGCAGGCAAATCCTTCATGACATGACTATGAAAAGCATGCCCCAACTCATGCGCTAAGGTACTCGTATCATTTGGTGATCCGGTAAAAGTCATAAAAATACGTGATTCCTTAAACTCCGGAAGCGCCGTACAATACCCTCCTGGCCGTTTGTTTGCACGATCTTCTGCCTCTACCCATCGATTTTCCAACGCATGTTTCGCAAAGCCGGATAACTTGGGACCAAAGGAAGCAAAATGATCGATCACAAAATCACACGCTTCATCATATGTAAATCGGGCTGGTTTCCCATTACCCAAAACAACTGGCGCATCCACATCCTGCCAACCCAATTGTTCCATACCCAGCAGGTTCGCCTTCTGGTTTAAAAAGTCAATAAACGGCTGTTTATGATTGTCAACGGCAGCCCACATGGCATCAAGCGTTTCTTTGGACATCCGATTATATTCCAATGGTTCATCTAGGTGATTTTCCCGATCATGAGCACGCTGCAATGTAATCCGATAGCCATCTAAATGGTTAATATTCTCGGCAAAAATAGGTGCATATTTCGCCCATGCTGTCTCCCAATTTTCAAAAAGCTGTTTACGAATTTCAGGATCTGGATCAGCATACATTCGATTCATCGCCTGTCCAACAGATAGTTCCGTTGCTTTTTCATTTTTGTCGATAAAAGGAATGGTCATGATGGAAACAACAGTATCATATAAACGACTCCAAGCGGTCAAGCCATCTTTATTTAATTCGGTGATTAGCTTTTCTTCTTCCTCTGATAAAAGACGCTTCCCCTTGTCGCGTATTTCATTTAATGCAAATGAAGTCTCCTTTAATGCCTCATCTTCCAAAAGCTTTTTCCAATCGTTGTCCGAAATGACGACAAGTTTTTTCATTAAGGTGTTTGACAGCTTTTGCATGTTGCTGTTAAGGTCCATTACTTGCCCCATCACCACACTAGCATGTTCATCATCCATGTATGCATCATGACACATTTGAACAAACGTAGCCGATTGACCGATTCCTTTTTCAATGGTTTCTTGTTTTTGTAGAATAATTTTTAGCGTTTTTGCCGAAGGATCTGTTTCAAAATTCCATTTGTCCAGCATCTTTTTGTAGGCGTCAATTTCTTCTTGAATATTTTTCAATTTCACTTGTAACGCTTCCGATGTCGTACCTCCAGAAAAAATACTGTCTAAATCCCACGTATCGATATATTTCATTTTCTCATCCCCTTATCTTTCTATTTTAAACGTTTCAACCCGAATATGAAACTTGGACGACGTTTCCACGTCATATCTTCATTACAGCTATGAAGTTCATTTGCTTAGTAACTTAATTATTCGTTTGCCTTTGCCAATTCATAAATAGCTTGTGTATAAATGGCCGTTGCTTTCAATAAATCATCCACGATGGCATATTCATCCTTTTGGTGCATCACATCCTCACGTCCTGGGAATAACGCCCCAAAAGCAACCCCGTGGTCAAGTGCACGTGAGTAAGTGCCTCCGCCGATCGCAAGCAATTCTGCTTTTTTACCAGTTTGCTCTTCATACACCTTTTGTAATATTTGAATAAGTGGGTCATCCTTTTCGACATACGTTGGCTTGGAATCGGAGAAATTTTCTAATTGTAGACCTTTTTCCTCCAAGGTTGTTTGAATCTGTGTTTTCCCTTTTTCAATATCAAATGTAACCGGATAACGCATGTTTAATCCAATACGACCACCGATTTCTTTACTATAGTTCATGATGCCCACATTAATGGTTAACTCACCGGATTCCTCGTCTTGATAAGGAATATCAAATACCTCGCCACGGGAATGATTTAAAAATTGCGCCACCGAGTCAACAAACTTCTTTCCTGATGCATCAAGCTTTAATGACTGCAGAAACTCTGCCATAAAAATACCAGCATTTTTCCCGTTTCTTGGTTCCGCACCATGGGCACTTTCTCCAACCAATGTCAAAACGACTTCCCCATCATTTTTGGCAGCCTTTCCGTCTAACCCTAATTTAGTGAGAAATTCTTGATATTTTGGTTCTAAATCTGTCGTTTCACCTTGGACTTTTAAGTGGACTTCTGCAAAATCCGGGACCATATTATATCTTCGCCCCGACTCAAACGACACCAATTCAATTGCGGCATTGGATTGTTCAGCTGAGGCTGGTTGTACCATATCAAAATCAGAAATCCCCTTCTCGGCGTAAATAATTGGGAAATCTGCATCTGGAACAAATCCCATACTTGGCATTTCTTCCTTTTCAAAATAATGATCCACACCTCGCCAGTCGCTTTCTTCGTCTGTTCCAATAATCAAACGGACTCGTTTATCCAGAGAAATTCCAAGCTCTTTAATAATTTTCATACCATAATAAGCAGCAATTGTCGGCCCCTTATCATCACTGGATCCGCGGGCATAAATTTTACCGTCCTTGACAACCGCCCCATAAGGATCAACACTCCAGCCATCCCCTTCTGGTACAACATCTACATGGCCCAAGATACCGAGAAGCTCATCACCGTTTCCCATTTCCAAATGTCCTGCCAGATTTCCGACGTTTTTTGAAGTAAATCCATCCTCCTCTCCCAAATCGAGCATGTACTGCAATGCGTCTTTTACTCCTTTACCAAGCGGAGCATCTGATGTGGAGCCTTCTTCATCCAACACACTTTTTATTTGCAAAAGCCCTTGCAAATCTTTAATGAAATCTTCTTTTCGTTTTAATACCTCATCCATCCAATTGATCGTCATATTACATCTTCACTCCTATTTGTTGGTTTTGTATCCATTTCCCTCATACCTCTATATTTTACCCGTTTGACCAATGATAATAAATGAATATATTTTGACTAACTATTTGTTTCATCAACTTTAACTTACCAGTTGGAAGGAATACATCCTTTTTTTGAGTAACATGAATTACTCGTATAATTCCCCTGGCAACACCAAAAACATAACCTACAAAAAGTCCCAAACCAACACCAAGTAACAGTAATATTTTTGGTGATAAATTTAAAATGGATGGAGTATTATTTCCAATCCAATATCCACCGAACATCCCTAAAAATATTACCGGACCAATGATCAATAATCGATGTGAAACAGAGCTAAGCATAAAATCATGAATTTTTTTATCCATTTTAATAACCTCCTCCACTAAAATTAAACATCTTATATCCATAGCATTAATACAAACATCAATTACCTCTTTGAAAGAAAGTCTCCTGTTCTCCAAAATATACAAGAATTCATCACCTAGCGTTTTCTCCACTTCTTAGGATACAAATATATAAGCCACTTCATATTAAACCTAACCTTCTAAAACCTAATTTTGTGACAGTGTCCATTTCAGTTAACTTTCTTTGCAGATACTCCCTGCCTTCAGAAGTAATTTGATAAGGTTTTCTTCTGTCCTTTGCGGGAATAGCCTCTATGAATTTGTGTTGTTCCATACGACTAATAGCCCCATACAAGGTTCCAGGTCCAATGTGAATGTCATATGATTTTTCAATATCCTCCATGATCGCATACCCGTGTTTGTTTCCCTCAGCTAAACTAATTAAGATAAATAAAGTCGGTTCAGAAAATCGATCAATTGAGCTCATGTGCTTTACAGTCTCCTTTCAATTATTATATTTAACGTTATATCGTGAAACGTAATAATAAACCATAACAGAATAGATGTCAATCAATTTTCCATTTTTCATATTATTATTCGCGAATACAATCGTCGTTTACTTATGTTAGGCCTTCATCATCTGACAATTAATAGCTTTGGAATATCAGTTAAAAGTAAAAAGGTTACGATAAGGAGTAAAGAAGTAATCAGAGACAGGTATGCGCTCGAAACTTTCCATTACTAGGACAGGCTTATAAACTTAAAAAAACACCAAGATACAATTTTGTATGTATCTTGGTGTTTTTTATTTTGCCTGGCGGCGTCCTACTCTTGCAGGGGCAAAGCCCCAACTACCATCGGCGCTGGAGAGCTTAACTGCTGTGTTCGGCATGGGAACAGGTGTGACCTCTCCGCTATGGCTACCAGACCTTACATATAGGATTTATACCCTAAAAACTAAATAAGAGTCATCCAAACAACGTATCAAAGATATAGATAAGTCCTCGATCGATTAGTATCCGTCAGCTCCACGTGTCACCACGCTTCCACCTCGGACCTATCAAC